>DASTZZ010000065.1 GCA_035764005.1 Terriglobales bacterium | reverse complement strand
CGACTTTCCGTCCGGTCGTCGTGGACATCAAACTGCGCCATTACGCCTCCGCCCAGCAGGGGTTGGGTCGATGGCGGCCGAACCTTTGTCGGGTACTTCTCTATTACACACCCGCGTGGGCGCAAGTTGGCGTATTTATTTGTGGGAGGCAGAGGTGAGCAGTCAGCAATCAGCACTCAGCAGGTGGGCAAAACGAAGCTCGACGGACTGTTGTGGCTGATTTTTGATTTAGTGAGTGCTGCGGTCTGGCTGAATGCTGAGTGCTGAGTGCTTTGCTTGCCGCCGGACATCTTTCCCCTACCACCTGAGTTCCAACCAACGATGGAGCCAATCCAGTGCACGATATCGTAGTGATCGGAGCGTCGGCCGGCGGTATCGGAGCGCTGAAAGAAATTACCAGCGGGCTTTCTGCTGACCTCGATGCGGCTATTTTCGTCGTAGTACATGTCTCACCCGACAGCTCCGGGCTGCTGGCCAACATCCTGAATCGACGTTCCAAAATCCCCGCCCATCAGGCGGAAGATGGAGAGGCAATCCGCCCCGGGCGAATTTATGTAGCGGCTCCCGATCGCCATCTGCTGCTGGAAGGCAATGAAGTACGCGTGGTGAACGGGCCGCGGCACAACCGCCATCGGCCGGCAATCGATCTGCTGTTTCGAACTGCGGCGCGCCATTTTGGGGAGCGCGTAGTCGGTGTGGTGCTCACCGGATTTCTGGACGACGGCAGCTCCGGGCTGCTCGCGATTCATAACGCCGGCGGCACGACCATCATACAAAGCCCAGATGACGCCGAAGTGGCCTCCATGCCGAAGAGTGCGCTCGAGCAAGTGCAGCCCGATTACTGTGTGCCCCTGACGGAAATTGCCAACATCATCAACCGCCTCGCCGGAGTGGAGGCCAAACCGATGGCTCATCGTTCTAACCACAAGAAAAAGACGCAAAAGAAACGCACGCAAACTCCGTTCACCTGTCCCGATTGTCACGGCACCATCTGGGAAGTGGAGGAAAACGGAGATATATGCTTCGAATGCCGCGTTGGACATTCGTATTCGCCCGAAGGCATGTTCCAGGCCAATGATGAAGACGTGGAGCGCTCGCTGTGGGTCGCACTGCGATCTTTGGAAGAGAGTGCCGCTTTGGAACGACGTTTGGCGGAGACGGCGCAGAAGCGCGGCCGCACTCACGCCTATAAGAGGTTCGCAGAGCGCGCTACTGAGCGCACCCATCATGCTGCTGTGTTGCGGGAAGTGTTGCTAGGCTCAAAGCGCCGCCAGAGCGAAGCTGAGGGGACCGAAGAAGAAACTACCGAGCAGGTGGAACAGGTAAGTTAGAGGCTCAATCTTGCTGTGCCGGAAAAGAAAAAAACCCTCGAAGAACTCGTGAAGGCCGCCGAGAGAGCCACTGCCAAGACTCGCCTGCTGCTGGAAGAGGCCCACGACCTGCATGAATCGCTGGAAGTAGCTCACGAACGCACTGAGCGGCTCCGGGCGCGCATCACACAGCAACGTGCCAACGCGCGTAAAGCACGGGAGCAAAGGCGTCGGCCAAAATTGTGAGCTGATCAACCGCATGATTTCGGGCATGGCGCATTGGAAAAGGCCTGGACCCATCTGACGAAAAAATCGCTGCCATTCGTGGTGGATTAAGGAGAAACATTTCCGTTCCCGCGACTCAAACGGGATTAGAATGTACTTGAACGCGAAGGAATTTACGATGAACCCGCAGGTCTCGTCCACTCGTCAGGTTCTACATTCATGGAAAGAGATCTCGAATTATACCGGCCGCGGCGTGCGGACAATTCAGCGCTACGAAGTGCGGCTTGGGTTTCCCATTCACCGTCCTGCCGGGTCACCGCGCAGTGCTGTCCTCGCGTTTTCAGACGAAGTTGATGTCTGGCTCAATCGTAGTCCAGTACGCGGCGGTAAGTTCATCAACGCACTGCGAGTTGACGAAATCTATCAGAAGGCACGTCTGAGCCACGCCCGCGCCGCCTCGATGCAGAAGCGGCTCGAGGATACAAGTCAACTATTAACAAAACTCAACAACTCCATGCTGAAGGCGATGGGGCGCCGATCACGCTCTCTTTCCACGTCCGCTCCGAAGACACAATCCACATCGGCCTGAAGCCTGTTCACAGAACAGCGGCAAGGTCGCACTCACACGGCGTACCCCGGATCGAGACTCTGCGGGCGCATCTTTGCGTGGGTCATTCTGGAGTGAAAATGCGCTCAAATCTATGAGTGCAATATCAGAACGGTCGCGACAACCTTATCCTGGCGGCATTACCCGAAGACGAGCGCCGGCGCTTGCTTCCGCTGCTTGATCCAGTTGAAATCGAGGTCGGCAAACATCTCATCGAACCCGATCAGCCGATTCGGTATATCTACTTTCCGATCGATCTTGTTACTTCCACTTTGCAGGACCTGCGCGATGGATCCAGCGTCGAGATCGGACTCATGGGCATCGAAGGTGTGGTTGGAATCCAGTTCTGGCTGCAGCAGGAGACCACAAACAGCCGCACCATCGTACAGATTGCCGGAACAGCCTTGCGCATGACCGCGGCGGAGTTTAAGCGTGAAGTCATGGATAAACCTTCGCCGCTGAACAGGCTGGTTGCGTCTTACATACATGCCTTCCTCGCCATGACTGGGCAAACCGCCGCCTGCAATCGCATGCACGAAGTGAATACGCGCCTGGCGCGGTGGCTCAGCCTGATTTACGACCGCGTTCAACGGCCCGAGTTTGCTATGCGGCAGGAGTTCATGGCCATGATGCTCGGCGTACACCGACCGGCGGTGACGATTGCAGCCAGCACTTTGCAGACTGCCGGCCTAATCAGTTACCGTCGCGGACATATCACCATCGACGATCCCGTCGGGCTGCGCGAGAGTGCCTGTGAGTGCTATGGAATCATCGAGGCGCAATTTGACAAGATGTTCGGACAAGACTGGCGTGAACGCGCGCAGGCGAGCCGACTGTCGGTGTAGCGTGTTGGAGTGCTCCACCAACTCACGCGAGATGCGGCGCAGCATCTTCACTTTTTCCTTGACGTGAACGATGCGCTCTCTGGTGTGCATTAGTCCTCGCGTTGGCGACTGAATAACTTGAGATTGCTTCGCCTGAAGTTGTTGCTAATTCCGCATTCGGGACAAACGACCGCGTGCGCGAGGTCGTTAGCACGGAAGATTTCGAGGAGGAGGACGTCGCCGACGCGGTCAGCAAGGCGAAGCTGATATCCGCACGAGGGGCATTCGAACCCGCAGTAGTTCAGGTTGTCACCCGCGGCAGATCGCGGAAGATCAGAGATGCGTGCGGGAGAATGCTGTATTCGATGCATGGACTCGGCCTAGCATCGACTTTAGAGCGTGAGGCAGCAGTCAGTCGGTACGGTAACGTACGCTAAACGGGGAAACTCTGGACTGACGAGCGACGCGGTGCAGAGTCACTACCGTCCGCGCGGTGGCTAATGGGTCTGTGGTTACGCTGTAGCTGTCGCTGCGGCGTTTGACGTTGCTACCCGGAGTGGGAGGCACACACCCGTCCCCGCGCGCCGGGACGATACCGACTGCCACATCCAGACCGCGCATTGCGGTGCAGACTAACTGGCGGATGCTGACACGCTGTGAAGTGCAGTTGAACTCGTGACCGCCGCGCTGGCTCGACTCTGCCTGCGAACCAAGGCTCGCTCCCAATGCTGCCTGGAGCGCTGCATCAGCTCTTCCGTTGTCTGCAAACGCTCCAGCATTGAATTCAGGCTTTGCTGCATGCAGTTCACAGCCTGTTCCATCGCGCTGAACCCATGTTGCATAGAAGTGGTCTTCGTGCGCCACACTTCGGCCGCCCTATAGAGATCCTCTACCGGACGCGCCGTTCCACGCAGTGGCAGTCCCTGGGGCGCGACTCCATCCCCGTTTGCCTGCTCTGCGCGATTGTGCGGCGTTGCGGCAAACCAGCGATCAATCTCGTCTTTGAACGCCAAAACCGAACTGCGCGGCTTGCCCAGTGGGCGATGAATGGGAAAGCCAAGATTTGCTTCGTAGCGCTGAAGGGTACGCACGCCCCGGCCTGTGTAGGAAGCAATTTCTTTCCAGGAGTGCAAAATCTGAACATCCGTAGACGGTAGATTTGTACTCACGATCAAAATCCCTCCGTTCTGGCTATGACGAAATCTGAGGTGCCAGGATTCTGCATCAACTTAGATTCAATTTTGGCCAGAAGCGTGAGCTTACGATGTGCGAAACGTCGTTGCAAGTCGAAGTGACGGGTTCGCAACAAGCGTCGTTACGGCACATCTCCGCCGGACAACGATTGATCCCGCTGTCAATCTCGCCCGATGATTCTCGAAGCGTCGGTACCGTTCGCGGGTAGCGAATGGGTCAAAATGCACTCTCACCCGTCCGCTGCCGCGGACGGTACTGACGCACGTCGGGTTTTCTCGTGTTGGCCGTCGTCTCAAAATGAGATTTCCTAAGTTTTGTGGAAAACCTTGTGGGAAAACCACTGACCGTGACAACAGGTCGCCTGATTTCAGCGATTTATACAGTTTGCCTAAATCCTGATGCACACATAAGACACCTGATTTCAGCGGCTTACAAGACAAACACTGAACGAATTTACAGTCCGTTACCTTGGTTTCGGAAATATGAATTTCGGAGTTTTTGCACACAGCGAAACGTCGGCATTCAGCATCGCGTAAGGCTGATTAAGGTGGAACTTACCTTGCTAGCCAGGGGATGTGTCCCCAGTAGCGGATCAGCAACAGCACCAGAACGATGAAGGCCAGCAACAGTAAGCCTTGTGCTTGCTGCCGCTGAGCATCCACCTATTTCAACTCGCCCCGGTTTGGGTTGTAGTAAAAGCGGAAACGCAGGGCGAGATAAGGCCCGTTGAACTCTTTGGGAAGCGGCGGGAACGGATTCGAAGCGGTGATCCCTCCGAGGGCGGCTCGATCCAGTGCAACATCACCGGAAGGCGAGGTGAGGCGCAGTCCTTCCACGGCACCGTTCTTGTCGATGATGAACTGAATCATCAGTTTCCCCTGTTTGAAAATCGGCGAGCGCGCCTCTTCCGGGATGAGGTTATACCAGTTGCGGCGCACGTCTTCGAGGACGCGGGACAGGTATGGACCGAAGTCGACGCCGAGGGTGTCACTGAGAATATCGACTGCGCCTTGCGCGTCAGTATTCGGCGACAGCGGACCGATCCCATATTCTCCACCGGCTCCGTGACCCTGAGCAGCTGCGCGGGCTGCCTGCTGAATCACCGATCCAGCCGAACCAGCGGTGCTGAAGACATTCCGATTTGTAGGTCGTGGTTCCTGCTCCGGCGGTTCGAGCTTAGCCACGGTGCTCGAATTCTCAGCCGGCTTCGGAGGCGCAGCCTGTGCCTGCTGTTGTCCCTGTGCCGCAGCAGCGGGAGCGGCGGCCTGCTTTGGCGGGGCAGGCGGCGCTTGCATGCCGCGGTTCCCCGGAGCGCCCTGGCGCCGTGCATTCTGCAGCTCTTCCAAGGTGTGCCGGTCTGGCGACGGCGTTCGCGCCTGCGCGATGCGGTTTTTGTCGGAGATGATGTTGGTCTTCGGCGGCGGCGTGGCCTTCTGCGCGTCTTTGGGCAGAGCCAGAAACTGGATGTCCTTGTCCTGCATATCGGGCGTGACGAGGACGACCTTGTCCTTTGACGAGAACCAATTGGGGAAGAGCTTCGGCTGCAGCACGATCGTCAGGATGACGAGCAAGTGCAGGATGACCGAAACCCATACCGCCTCGCGTCGGCGTCCTTGGTCCCGCTCGTCTTCAAGTTCTTCGATAAGCAGGTGGAGTTCGGCGGGATCCTGCGGCAAGTCGCGGCGCAACGCGCGTTGCTCGGACGGCGACTTGGGTGGGGCCTCGGTGACTGGCATTCGTACTCGACTTCGCGGACTGGCGCTAACGGCCGCAGACTTTGGGTTCTTACGATTGTCGCATTACTGCATTCCACGTGCACTCAGGCCGGCGCCCTAATACCAATCCTGAGTACGTAATTAGACGTGTACGGACGATCGAAAGTCGCGCATTAGGATGGGTTTAGCAGGGCTCGGAGTTCGAGAGGGTAAAGAAATGTAATGTACGAGGGTGTCATTCCGAAACGTAGGTTCACGCAGGCGTTTCGCGTGAACCGGAGTGAGGAATCCCTACAGACTTCCACGCGCTTGCTTCGGAGCATGGGTGTCGATAGGGATTCCTCCGCCCAAAGGCAGGCGTCGGAATGACACAGGAGAGAAAAAAGCTAGGATCCCGGCACGCCTTCGAGCACGCGAAGCTTCCAGGTATCCTCAACGACAGTGATGACGGCGATGTATTTGCGAGTGACATTTTGCGAGCTCACAACTTTATCGCCATCCAGTAGTTGGATTTCGAGCTGAGCGGTGTCGCGTAGCTGCACCGCCGAACCTTCCGGAGAATAGAACGTCGCTTCGACCTGATGGCCATGATCGACGTAGCGCGTGCTCAATCCGCTTTTCTGCTGTTCCTTGATTTGCGACACGAGCTTGTCGTGGGCGTACCCGACGAAGCTTTCGTCGAGCACTCCCGGACGGTTCTCCGCCAGCGCCGTTTCCATGTCTTTCCACGCTTGCGAGTACTTCTTTACGATCGCTTGTCCGGTGAGTTGCTCGAGCGGGCGGGGCTGGATGTTGGAGGCGTCGAGCCGCACCTGCACGACGTCAGGAGTATCGGCGAAAACGCGCGATAACAGCGGCACTCCGCCGGTGAGGATCAGCGCCAACGCGATGCCCAGAACTACCCAGCGCAAAACAGTCTCGTTTCCCGAATTGGGACGATCTTGGATTGAGCGCCGCATCACAGTCCTCCTCCCCAGCGCACTTCGTTGCCGAGAACCACTCCCGAGGCGACGGAGATCGTAGTGCCCGGAACCGCCGGCAGCACTGCCCGCGCCACGCCTTTCTTGATGCGGGCATCGACCGTCGAGCGTCCCTGGCCGGGCTCGTTTGAGATGAAGGTCACAATCGTGCCGTCGGGAACAGCGTTGCCGGAACAGTCACGCACAGGATCTGTCTCCGCGATCAGCCCTTCTTTCTCTTTGTGAACTGTGAAACGCAAATTGCAGGGCTCGGAGGCGGTCTCTTCCACCACCCGTCGGACGGAGTTATCTCCGACGCTGACGATGAACTGTCCCGGTCCGGCTTTCGTTCCCGATCCGGTCTGCAAATACGCCACGCCATCTCTCGTCGTCATGCGCTGCGTTTTTGCTGGAGCACCCGGCACCGCAAGATTGAACGTGATGGCAGTTGGCGCTAGGACGAGATTCTCGAACTGATCGAAGACAAATGCCGTCCCCGCGATCACCTTCGGTTGTCCAACGGGCACGCGTGAAGGACGAGCGAGAAAGTTGATCTTCTCCGCAGCCGCGGGAGCGACATAGAGCTGCTTGGTGCTATCGCCATCGCTGCTTTTGACCACTACCTCATAGAAGCCCGACTTCCGCAGTTGCTCGCCTTTAATTTCGACATCGCTGCCCAGCTTGATGTCGCGCTTGATCGCCGTGCCCGGCCCGACTATGTAGAGAGTGGCGTCGCCGCTGCCCGTTGTGGCAATCGTGGTGTTCTGTCCGGCCACTGCTTTGTCGGGCAGGCGCAGGTCTGCCGCCCAGACGCCAGTCGCGAGCACGACCACAGTTGCAAGAAATAATCGCTTCATCCTGATACTCACCTATGCGCTCGGACGATCCATCGAATAGTGGTTCACGACCACGCGATAGCTGTGCACGTTGGGCGCGATATCGTCATTGATGCTCACCGCAAATGGAACGGGAATCTGCGGACGCAGCGCCTGATCGACGTAGCCGTCGGAAATCCAGATCACGTGTCCCTGCGAGTCGTAGTACGTCGCGAGCACCTGAGGGATGTTTACCAGTTCGCCGCTCTGATTTACGAGTTCGCCCTTCAGAACCGAGTGTCCCGAATCGGTCTTCGCAATCTGCTGATGCATCACTCCAATTACCGGATCAGCCGAGGCAGGCACCAGGATCGAAGTCGGATTCAGCGTGACTTTCTTCACCTGATTCAGGTGCACACCATCGAAGTCGATGCGGAATGGCGTGACTTCTTTGGGCAAAAGCACGTGCGAGATCTTGTCGAAGCTGGTTTCTTCACCAAGCTGCTCGCCGTCCTTGCCGATGAGAATGCCTTCCACATCGACATAACCTGGGACAGTGTCTTCATTGACCAGTTCGCCGAGAATGATCACTTTGCCCTCACGCTCGACGGCATTCATCGACGTGATGCGTACATGCGGGCTCTCGACGTTCTGCGCGCCCCATTCGTTATCTTCCGAATCACTATGGATGATGTCCCAGCGCAGGTAGTTCACTGGAATCACCTGCGGAGGCAAGTTCGGAACATGACGCTGCGGCCATACGATCTGCCATGTTCCGTTGTCGTTGATCAGCTTGAGATCGCGATTTTCATGCAGAGCGCCGACCGCTGTCGCCCAATCGAGACTCGTCCGCACAATGGTCTGGTTTTCGTTATGGGCGATCACCCGCGGCTCAAAGCTCTCCAAACGCGAGAGCGTCTTGAGACTGCCGTCGCGTCCAGCGATATCGTGGTACATCGTCTTGAAGTCGACATTGCTCGAAGGTGCGATAAGCGCGTACGCTCCGCGATAATCGTCAGCCTTTACGCGATCATAGAAGGCCTGCACGGTGCCGGCGGGCGAGTTCGTGCTTTCTTTTTCTTTTGCGGGAGCCGTGCCGATGGCGACCAGCGCTCCCGTGATGACAATCATGATGACGAAGAACAGACGACCCATTACTGTGCCTCCCTCAGTACCACCGGCTCCGCAGCAGCGGTGGCCGGGAAGTCGATGGTTTCAGCGATGCGTTTCCGTTCTGGGAAGAGAATCAGCAGAGCAAGTGCAAATACCACAGTTCCCAGAGGAAGCGTGCCCCAGAGGATGTCCTGAAATTCGGTAGGCACAGCGCCCGGCGGAGGTGTGATCTTGTGCGCCGGAGGAACATCTTCCTTCGTCCACAAAGTGACGTTGCCGTTGTCGTAGATTTCGGCTTCACGCCATCCGGCAAAAGCAAGCAGAGGCTCGTAATAGCGATCGCGTACGAAGATGTACTTCAGGCCATAGTGGTCTGCATGCTTCAACACTGCACGCAATGCTTCCATGCCGTGGCGGAAATACTTCGAGTTAGTAAGTTGTGCCGATCCACCTTCCATCAGTTCGGGCAACAGACGCGCAGAGTTGTAGTCGCCGTCGACCGAACTGGCGTTGGCCTGCACACCTACACGAGCAAGCTGGTTTCCGAATCCGAGGGTGATATAGCGGTATTTGACGTGATCATCGCGGTTCAGGAAGTTGACGACTTCCTCAATGCTGAAGGAGTTCGAATTGATTGGGTTCGCGTGCAGCCAGGCGAGGGCGCCCGCGCCGGAAAGTACCGCCGCCAGCGCAAGTCCAGCCATGGCCTTTCCCCGGAAGCGCTCAATGAGCCAGTCAGCGATGATTCCCGCAAACGGCAGAGCCATCAGCGTGGCCCAATAGGTGAAGCGCTCATACGTCAAGACCTCCCAAATGCGAGTGCCGAAAACTATTTTGGGAAGGGGGGTCGTGCCGCCCAGTCCAATCAGGGCGGTGAACCACCAGCCCAGGAACAATGGACGCAAGCGCCGGTCAGTGGCGCCCCGCCAGAAGATGAACGGAATCGCGAGAAGTAGAGCCCCGGTAGGAACGATGAAGAAGTTCATTCCCTGAAGTGGCTCAAGAATGTAATTGGCGCGGCTCTCGTGATAAATCGGAGCCTGCTTAATTGGGTTGTGCCACAGTTCTACCCAGTATGGGTAAAGAACGGCGAGGACGCCGATAATTGCGAGCGCGGCAAAAATCCCAGTCCGAACGGCGATTCCCTTCGCGGTCGCATCTGCCCGATCCTCGCGGTGATCGATGAATGCCAACCAGATAATCGGAATTGCGAAAAACGGCGTGGCAAAGATCATGCTCACGTGGTGGCCTGCGCAGCCTACGAGAAAAATTGCAATGCCTTTCCAGAACGCCAGCCCACTGCCTTCGCGAATCCATACATAAAAGAACGGCAGCGAGTTGAGGAGCATCACCGAGGCGAACGTCGTGTTGATCTGTCCGGATTGGTAGACCATCTGGGCCAGCGATCCCAGGAAGATGCTGCCAATGGCGGCATAGAGCGCCGCGCGATCATTTACCCACAGGCGCGCATATCGATACACGCCGATCGGAAGCAGCAGAATCACGATCGCCTGCACGATGGTGTAGGCGAACGACAGTCCTACGATGTGCGAGAACAGCGCAATTAATTGATGGACGAGCGGCGGATACGTCGTCTGTGAGAAGCCGGCAAACCACTTCTCATTCCATGGATTGAACCAGTGATGAGCATAGTGATCGGCAAAGAACATGTGCGTGTTGGCGTCGAAGGATCCCGCTTGCAGTTGGAATAAGAGCAGCGGCGCGTGCGCTGCGAGAGCAAGCAGCAGCAGCCATCCGTAAATCGGCACACGCTTGGAGGTAGAAGAAAAACTGGTGGAACTCAAATACAAGGGACGCCTCCGGGAGAGTGCTTACAGGGTAGGTTTGGATTCCGATTCGGCAGCTTTGGTTTTCCCGCAGCTCTGATCGCGCTTCGCGCGGGCTATCGGCTTTCGGCTATCGGCGTTGGGCCAGCCACCCTTTCGGGTCGGTTATTATTCCTGCTCACAAAGCGCAGGGGGGAGAATGAAGGATTTCAGAAGCTTGGAAGTCTGGCAGAAGGCACATCAGATTACGCTCGCAGCCTATCGGCTTACGAAACTATTTCCGCCAGATGAACGGTTTGGCTTGGCGAGCCAGATTCGCCGTGCAGCTGCATCGATCGGGGCCAACATTGCTGAAGGCTGCGGCCGCAGAGGCGATGCTGAATTCCACCGCTTTCTTCAGATGGCAATGGGTTCGGCAAGCGAACTTGAATACCATCTGCTTCTTTCACGAGATCTCGAATATCTTAATCCGACCGATCACAAAGACCTCACGGCGGAAGTAATACGCGTTAAGCGCATGCTCAGCTCTCTGATCCGCACAGTCGATGAATCGAGAGAAAAAGCACGTGCGGCAAGCGCCTAAATGGTGGCTGGCCGAACGCCGACAGCCGAATGCCGAAAGCCGTTTTTCGGCTAACTCTTAGACACTCTGCTCGCATCCAAGCTGTTGGTCGGCAGAGCTGCTGCTGAAGCGGTTGTCGCTTCCGCGTGCAGTTCTGCTGTTCAACCCGCACGCAATCTGAACCAGAGTTCACCCCTGCAGAGATGATGAAGAGTAGTTCGGAAGCAAAAGATTTCGCGCCCCTCGCATTGGCGTGGAAAACCGCATTTGTAGTTGTTGCGCTCGCCACTTCGTCCTGTTTGGCGCAAACCTGGGAAGTCGGCGGACAGAGCCAGCCCGCGCAGCAGAAGAGTCAAGCGCGGCATAAGGCGGGAAAATCCTCCGCGCCTTCGGTTGCTCCTGAGGAGAACAGCCTTCAATTTGGATCGAGCATTGAAGCCACGCGTCAACAGCGGGCTGCCGATGACGCTCTGCGCCATAACAATGCGCCGGCTGCTTATGAACACGCAAAGCGCGCAGTAGATATGGCTCCCGGAGATAAATCCACCTGGTTCACTTTAGGATACGCTGCTCGGCTTGCCGGACATCTCTCCGATTCGGAACGAGCATACAAGCACGGACTCCAGCTTTCGCCCAATTCTCCCGACGGAATGTCGGGACTGGCGCAGACCTACTTTCGTCAGGGCCGCGTCGACGATGCCAAGCGCATGCTGCTCGACGTCATTCAGAAGTATCCGAACCGTATTGACGATCAGATGATGGCCGGCGAACTGTTCATGCAGAGTGGAGACATTCCGCAGGCTCTCAAGATCCTGCAGCACGCCGAGCAGATCAAGCCATCCGCTCATGCCGAGCTGCTGATGGCAATCGGCTACATGAAGCAGCACGAGACCGCACGCGCCAAGCAATTGCTCGACATGGCGCGCCGTCGCGATCCCAACAACATCGACATCTTCCGCGCAGTCGCAAATTTCCAGCGCGAGGGACACGACTATCAGGGCGCAATCGCAACATTGAAGAGCGCGCCGATACAGAAACCGGATCTCCTTGCCGACCTCGGCTACACCTACGATCTTGCAGGCATGAAGCAGGAAGCAGCCGACACTTACTCGAAGTATGCAGCGAGCGATCCAAAGAACATCAATGCACAGCTAAGCGCGGCGCAGGCGTGGATGCGCTTGAACAATTTCGACAAAGCGCAGCAATTCATCAGTCAGGCCGCGACCATCGATCCGGATTACTACCGCCTGCACGCGGTCCGCGCTTCGCTGGCGAAATCACAGAACAAAGATGCCGTGGCCGCGCAGGAGTACGAAGCCGCCTTGGCGCGCATGCCGGAAGATGTTCCGGAAGGACCAATCTTCCCAATTGAACTGCGCCTGAATCTCTCAGAGATCTACAAAGGTTTGGGTAACAATGCGGCCGCTCAGCAGCAGATCGCTCTGGCCGAACAGGCGATCGATAAGATTCAGGTGGAAGGTCCGCAGAAAGCCGAGTTCCTTCGCGTTCGCGCCTCCATCGCAATGGGCAGTCAGAATTACGCTGCCGCCGCCAAAGACCTGCAGGACGCCATGCAGCTCGATCCGAACAACTCCAACATCGAGCTCCAATATGCCAACCTTCTCTGGATTCAACAGAAGAAGAGCGATGCCCAGCAGATCTATCTGGCGGTTCTGAAGCACGATCCAGCCAACCGCTTCGCGCTCGAAAGCCTGGGATATCTCATGCGCGACATGGGCAAGATTCCCGAAGCGGAACAGTACTTCTACCAGATGGCGAAACTGTATCCCGACGATTACGTTCCGTATCTCGCCCTCGGCGACATGTATACGGCCATCGACAAGCTCGACCAGGCAGAGGTCGCTTACGAGCAAGGCTATAAGCTCGCTCCGCAGAGTCCGGCGCTGGTCGCAGGCGGCGCCAATGCCGCGATTCAGAACCACAAGTTCCAATTAGCCCAGGTGTGGGTACACCGCTCCACCCCCGCGATGATGGACGACCCGCGCGTACAGCGTGAGTGGGAGCGGTCGCTGTTCTTTGAAGGCAAGTATCGCGAATCTGCACAGTTTGGTTACAAAGTTCTGGCTCAGCGTCCGAAGGATCTCGATGGCGCCGTATACCTTGCCTACGCGCTTTATAACCTCGGTCGCTACGACGACACTCTGGCACTCGCTTCTCGCTATGAAGTCATGTTGCCGCAGGAACCAAACTTCCCGTTGTTGCAAGGACACGTGCACAAGCAGCAAGGATTGCTGGACAAAGCCGTGGACGACTACGGACGGGCTCTTCAGCGCGATCCCAAGATGGTCGAGGCATTCGTAAACCGCGGCTACGTCGAAAACGATCTGCAGGATGCCGACGCCGCCATAGCCGACTTCACTCAGGCGCTGAAACTCCAGCCGAACAACGGCAGTGCGCGCCTTGGAGCGGCGTTCTCGAATCTCGAACTGCATCGTTCGCACGCGGCACTCGATCAGGTGGCGCAGGCGGAAAAACTTCTTGGCGTTTCGGCCGCCACGCACGAAGTAAAAGCAACCGCGTACCGCCAACTTCGCCAGTTGCAGAAGGCGGAAACCGAGTATCGGGCGGCGATCACTATGTCGCCCAGCGACGTCTCGCTGCACACCGCGTTGGCTGACACACTGTATTACGAGCATAAATACAAGCCAGCCATCGATCAGCTAACCATCGCCATTCGCGAGGAATCCGACGACCCATTCCTCTATGCCCAGCGGGCTCACGCCGAAGCTGAGCTCAAGATGCGCTCGGCAACGCTCGAAGATGTGAAGCTCGCCGAAGATCAGGCTGCGGATCAAGGCGCGGTGCTGCTCGCCACCGGCGATGCACTGCTGCTGCTCGGCGAAAAAGATGCTGCGCAACAGCGCTTCGCACGCGCGCTCGATGCCCCCGACACAAATCGCGTGGAAACCCGCCTCGCGTTCGCGCGGTTGTTCGTGAATCAGCACAAGTACGACGACGCGCGCCAGCAGGTAGCGCTGGGATTCACCGAAGCCCGCGTCGGCGAGTCGATGCCGGCCACAGCGGATGACTTGGTGGCTGCAGGAAACATCTTCCTGTCGATGAACGACTTCGATCTGGCGCAGAAGCTATACGAGCGCGCGAAAGAAGCCGGCGCCGCCGATGAGCAAGTCGCAATTGGCATGGCGAACGTCGCCTTGGCGCAGGGAGATGATCGTGGCGCCGAACAGTACCTGGCGAGCTTAGGGAATCGCGATCAGTATCTCGATGACTATGACTACATGCTGGCTGAAGGCTCCATTTATCGCATGCGGCACGACATGCCCGATGCAGTAAGCGCCTTTGCCCGCGCCAATGCACTGGCTCCGGAGAACGACAACAACGAAGTCCAGCGCAGCTTGCATGAAGCCGCCGGAGAAGCGGGAATGCCGATCACCGGCAACGTGAACGTCCTTTCCGATTTTTCCATTGCTCCGGTCTTCGATGATTCCACCATCTACACGACCGATGCGCGGCTTGCAGGATTGAGCGGCAACACCAGCCAGCTACCCACCGGCCGTCGACTGGTTGAGACGCAATTCACGCAGGGCTACCGATATCATCCCGGACCGGGAATTCCGGTTGTGAGCGGCTTTTTTCAGCTGGATCACTACGCCGGCAACTACTCTCTGCCCTTTGCGTCACGAGTTGTTGCCACGGACACTAACAACTACAACCTGAACGGCGGCATCAATCCTGTCCTACGGCTTGGCTCGGCCAAGTTCGCGTTCAACACTGGACTGCAGTTCACGGTGCGCCGCGATAGCAATGAGCGGACGAAGTTCGATGTCAATCAAAACCTGTTCCGGCAGTTCGCGTATATGTCGTCGAGCCCGCTGTTCAATGCGCTCACCATTCGCGGAATGGCCTACCACGAGTCTGGTCCGTTCACGCTGCAGCATCTCAGCTCAGGAGAGAAGGGAGCGCGCCTTGATTTCACGGTCGGCCGCCCTTGGGGTAAGAACGCGCTGGTTACCGGCTACACCATTCGCGATTTGCAGTTCAATCCCGTGGTCAGCGAGTTCTTCTCGACTTCTTCTTACGTCGGATTCCAGCGCCAATTCGGGCAAAAGCTGACGCTTACACCGATGGTGCAAATGATTCGTTCATGGAGAGTTGAAGCGCCGCAATATGCGCGTGCTGAAGCTTTTATGCCGGCGGCAACGTTTGAATACCGGCCGACAGAGAAGTGGACGGTAGACGGCAACTTTGCCTGGCAATCCGGCCGCGGCAAAGATCCTTTGCTGCACGCTTATGACAACGTGCAGAGTGGAATTTACATCTCTTACCTAAAGCCCTTACGCCAGAACCAGCGTGATGGACTAGGTGAGTTTCCGGTCGAGTATCCGATTCGATTCTCGGTCGGCGTGCAACAACAAAATTTCTTTAACTTAGCTGGCAGCGGACAGACAGAAATCGTTCCAGTTATTCGTCTGACGTTATTTTAACGAGCCAGAGGGGCCCGATGAGTAAAGCTTGCGTGTTAGCGCTTTTGTATCTGCCGTCGCGTGATCACGACCACCGCAACTCGGATCGATTTTTTCGATTTGCACCTTCGAACAGTGCTCGCAGGCTCGAGCTCCGGAGGGGGCAATGGATGTAAGAGCAATTCTCCTCATCGGGAATCCGGATGCAAGCGATGTCGCTGCAGCTTCGCCTGATCGAGAGAGCTTCTCTGGCGTGCCGCTTTCGTTGCTTCCCGTTCTCGGAAAGCCTCTCCTGCATCGCTTTGTCGATCGGCTGAAAAAGGCCGGAATAGATTCCATTGCGGTGCTCAACACTGGCGAATGCTCCTCGCCGCTGGTCGAGGACGCGCGCCGCTCCGACCTGAAGTGGAAGGATGTTTCAGCTCAGCAAGCCTGGCGGGAAGCGGAAGAACAGTTCGACGAATTCGTGCACTCTGGCGCCGATCTTGTCCTGCTGGTCAGGCTCGGAACTTACACCGAAATTGAAATCGATCCACTCATTCAATTTCATCTCGATCAACGCAATCATGTCACGCAGGTAGCGCAAGAGAACGGAGCACTGGATTTCTTCGTGCTCTCCTCTTCCCGCCGCAACGATGCTGCCTTCCTCTTGCGCAGCAAGCTGGTCAAGATGCGCGTATCGGCCAAGCCATTCATGACGCGCGGGTACGTCAATTCGCTGCGGAATGCCGCCGACTTTCACCGCCTCGTGCTCGACAGCTTTTCGTTGAAGACGTCGATTCAGCCGGCGGGCGAGCAGGTTCGTCCAGGCATTTGGATCGGAACCGGTGCGAGAGTCCATCGCAGCGTGCGGCTTGTGGCTCCGTGTTACGTCGGACCCTACAGCAAAGTCCGCAAAGGCGCATTGATTACTCGCGGTAGTGCCATCGAACATCACAGCGTCGTCGATTGCGGCAGCGTTGTAGAAGCCAGCACGTTGCTGCCGCTTTCTTATTTGGGCGCCGGATTGGATTTGAGTCATTCCATCCTGGGAAACAAGCGAATCGTGAGTATGAAGTACCGAGCCGAGCTTGAGGTGGAAGACAAGAGCCTGGTCTCAGCCGTGCCTGCAGCGTCGGCGTTGCGTACCTTACAGGATGCCGCCAACCTCGCGACATTCATTCCGCGTCAGTTCATTCGCAGCTTTATTGGCGGCTCCAAGCCCAAGCCGGCGCCTGCCGAAGTCGAGTGTCCGTCCGGCTTTGATGCCGCTGCAGTAACTCGCCCTGCCGTGCAGGAGCACGCGGCGTTGACTTCAAGTGTGATTGCCAGAGTGAGGGAATAGATGGAACTCAGCAGGCCCGTAGTCGTGAAACGCATGCCCGAGAAAGTAAACCAGCGCGAAGCTCGCAAGTTTCTTTCGGATGTACAGCCATTCCTCAGCGCCGATCGTCCGCAGCTTGTCTTCGATCTTTCTGCAGTACGACAGCTGGATGCCGCCGGCGTCGAGATGCTCCTGCACTGCGTCTCCGAGGTCATGAAGCGCGACGGCGATCTCAAGCTGGCCTCACTCTCGCCGCAAGCCGCGATGGTGCTGGAACTCACGCGCACGGACAGGATGTTCGAAATTTACGAGACATCAACCGAAGCAGCACGCAGCTTCTCCGGCTTTTTGCCCAACGCGATGCGTCCCATTCCGGTCTTTCAGCAGCCAGTATCTACAGAGAGGTTGGCGGCTTAACAAGTTCACGTCCGTACCGTCCTCGGTAACGGATGGGTGTCGGTATAAGCCAGGCCCATTCGCTACCGCAAACGTTACCGACTCCCATCCCAGCTCCAGCAATCACTGCAGAAACCTTGTTGACGGTTTTCTACATCCAAAGCAGCAGCACGTAAGCAGCAGATGAACTCGGGTTCCGAAACAATTTCCCTTCCCCTTCGCAATGGCTGGCGATGGCGCTTAAATGATTGGCGCGAGCGCGGAGCCGCATCGCGCGTTTTGAGCGGAAGCATCGTAATGCTGGTTGGCTCAGTGCTGGTGGCAGCCATCAACTTCGGGTTTAACGTCTCGATGGCCCGCCTGCTTGGCCCATCGCTGTTTGCACAAGTGGCTGCAGTGGTCACGCTGCTGATGCTCGCCTCTGCCGTGAGCCTCTCTTTCCAGATGGTCTGCGCAAAATTCGTTGCGCGCAATGAGAGCACATTCGGAAAGTTAGCGGTTTTTCATGGGCTGCGAAAGCGCGCGTGGATTGTTGGCATTGCAATCGCCATTGGACTGACGCTCGCGCAGAAGCCGGTTGCCGCGTATCTGCAGATGCCAAACTCCTGGGTGCTCGCTGTTTTCGCCTTGGGAATGGCTTTCTATACACCGTTGGGTGTTAAGCGCGGCAACATGCAGGGATTGTGCGCATTCGGCGCATTATCGCGGAATTACATCCTTGAGGCTGGTTCCAAATTGGCCTGCGCCATCCTACTGGTGGAACTCGGCTATGGAGTGATGGGTGCCGTCGGCGCGATCTCAGCGTCAATTCTCGCCGCCGTCCTCATCCGAAGTCCCAAGGCACAAGATGACGCAGGCAGCAAGACGCTCGTTCCTGCATCTTTCCGTGAGGGGATGCAGGCAATCGTCTTCTTTGTCGGACAAGTAGTGATCAACAACATCGACATCATCCTTGTGAAGCATTTTTTTGCTTCAGAACTGGCCGGCTTGTACGCGGCGGTCGCCCTGGTTGGACGTGTGCTCTACTTCGCGGCCTGGTCGATCGTCAGTGCCATGTTCCCGATCAGCGCCGCGGCAAAAGACGATCAGAACAAGGTTCACGTGCTGCTGCTGCCCTTCATGATCGTGTTGCTGATGTCGCTCGCGTTCGTAGTCGTCCTGGCGCTCTTCCCAGGATTCATCATTCACCTCATACTCGGCGAAGGCTTCCGCTCCGCCGAGCCCTTGCTAAGTCTGTACGCGGTAGCTACCGGACTGTATGCCCTGGCTGTCGTGCTCATGACCTATGAAATGTCCCGCAAGATTGCGAATACAGGCTGGGTACAACTGATATTCAGCGGAGCGCTGGTCTTGCTGATCTACATGCTTCATTCCAGTTTGCGACAGGTGATTGTCGTGCAGATCGTGCTGATGCTGCTGATGCTGCTCGTAGTTTCACTCCCATTTTTGCGTTCCATCAGAAGTTTGCGATGGAAGGAGGTCGCATGATTCTCAAGCGCCGCATAACCGAGGCAGAAGTTATTGCTGAGTTTCTGAAGAATGAGTTTTATCAAAAAGAATATGATCGCGACCGCGATCAGTATGAAGCGATCGTACTCGATCCGGATCTGGCCGACGAAGCGCAAAACGCAGTTCGCCGCGCGCTGCTCTATCGCCGCCGCGGACACATGTGGCGCGAAGTTCCGCGCGACACCGTCTGGCATGAAGCCGAAATCGATGCCGAAGATCTGAGACGCATTCGCGTCTTCCCGCGCGCACACTGGCGCAAGATCTCTGACGGCAGCTTCCTGCTGAGCGAGATTGTGAAGCGTATTCGCGGGTCGGCGATCGCCAAATCAGATCCGGCGTTCTCGAAAATCCAACTGCTCCGCTATCGCCTGCAGCGCGATTCGGTGAACTCCGCTGTACTGCTGATTGGCGTCGACGAAGAACAGCCGCTGACGATTCTCGAAGGCAATCACCGGTTGGCGGCAGCGATGCTGGTGTCACCGCATCTCGTACACACCGGCTTCCGCATCATCTGCGGATTGTCGCCGCACATGTACGAGTCTTGCTGGTACGACACGAACATTCCGACGTTGTGGGCGTACCTTAAAAACCGCTTGCGCAACCTGGTGGATAAAGAGGCGGACATCAATCGCGCATTAGCACGGCTCGGTGAAGCCGATACTGCCGACGCGCTCGGCACGGAGTTGGTGAAAGCCCAAAAGGCCGAAGCAAAGTAACGTCTGCAACTGCGTGAGTGAGCACAAAAGACGCTCCTCACGCGATTGCAGAGGCAATTCAGCTACTCTGGAGTTTCTTCAGCTCTCAGTTCCAGCTGTGCCAAAATGGGCGACCAAGCGTCGGTTGGCACCCAGTTCTTCGCGGGTTGATTCCTCGTCTTCTTCGGCCTAACATTCGTAGGTTCGTTGAGGGGCGAATCATGTCCAGCAGTGCCATTGCCACCCAGCTCAAGTCTTGTCCGATTTACATCAACGGTAAGCCGCAGATTTCTCGCGGAGAAGTTCTCATCCAACACAATCCAGCAACTGGGGAGCCGGTTGCTGAAATTCCGTTGTGCACGCCCGATGAAGTCTCGGCAGCAATCGGAGCAGCCCAGGCGGCGTTTCCCGCCTGGAGCGCCATGCCCGTCCTCAACCGGTGCCGCGTGCTTTTCCATTTCCATGAGCTCATGGAAAAGCATGCCGACGAACTGATCGCGCTCATTATCGAGGAAAACGGCAAAGTTTACGATGAAGCGCGCGGATCGTTTCAGCGTGGGCTGGAATGCGTCGAGTTTGCATGCGGCGTATCGAGTCTGATGATGGGCGAGACGGTGGAGCACGTGGGCTCCGATGTGGATGGATGGTCCACGCGCCATCCGCTGGGCGTTTGCGTAGGAATCACGCCATTCAACTTCCCACTCATGGTTCCGCTTTGGATGTTCCCTGTCGCCATCGCGTGTGGAAATACCTTTGTGCTCAAGCCTTCCGAGCGCGTGCCACGATCTGCGGTGCGCCTCCTGGAGCTAGTGCATGACGCCGGGCTGCCGGCTGGAGTCATGAACCTGGTGCACGGAACGAAGGATGTTGTCGATCGGCTGTTAACCGATCCGCGCGTGAAAGCGGTTTCGTTTGTGGGCTCGAGTCCAGTGGCGAAGTACATCTACACCACGGCGGCTGCGAATGGAAAACGCGTGCAGGCGCTGGGTGGAGCGAAGAACCATTCGGTGGTGATGCCGGATGCCGACATGAAGCATTCGGCCGCCACCATCATGTCTTCATCGTTCGGATGCGCCGGCGAACGCTGTGTCGCAACCAGCGTGGTGGTTGCGGTCGGCGAAGCCGCAGACCCGCTACTCGCTGCTCTGAAAAAAGCCTCCGACGATATGAAAGTTGGCGACGGTTCCGAGCGCGACACCATCATGGGACCGATCATCAACAGTGAGGCCAAGAAGCGCATCCTCAGCTACATCGAAGTCGGGGAGAAAGAAGGAGCGAAGCTGGCGCGCGATGGACGTAAAGATTCCTGCTGCGACTCCGACGGCTACTTCGTCGGTCCGACTATTTTTGATCACGTGAGTCCCTCCATGCGCATTGCTCGCGAAGAAATTTTTGGCCCCGTTCTGTCCGTAGTGCGGGCCAAGACCCTTGAAGAAGCGATTGATATCGTGAACGGCTCGGAGTACGGCAACGCTTCTTCAATCTTCACCAGATCGGGACAAGTTGCTCGCGAGTTCAGCGCGAAAGTACAAACAGGAATGGTCGGCATCAATGTTGGTGTTCCAGCTCCGGTCGCGATCTTTCCGTTCACCGGCTGGAAAGGATCGTTCTTCGGAGATTTGCACGCGCTCGGCAAAGACGGCGTGAAGTTCTACACCGAAACGCGCGTCGTGACCTGCCGATGGCCGTAGGCGACGCCCACGCCTCGAGAAATCCGGCTGCGCCAAACTCACGCGCAGTTGTCATCGGAGCAGGGCCAAACGGACTTGCGGCTGCCATCGTCCTCGCGCGAGCCGGAATGCAGGTCGAAGTTTTCGAAGCTGAGGCACAAGCCGGAGGCGGTGCGCGCACCATGGAGCTCACGCTGCCCGGCTTCCATCACGACTTCGGGTCGGCTGTGCATCCGATGGCAGTCGGATCACCGTTCTTTTCCTCTCTCCCACTTCGGGAACACGGGCTCGGATGGATTCACTCGCCGTCTGTTGTCGCTCATCCGCTGGATGATGGCACTGCTGTCTTGCTGGAACGCAATCTTTCCGACGCGGTACGCGAATTCGGCGAGGACGGGCAAGCCTGGCGGAAGCTGATCGGTCCGCTTGCAGGATGCTGGCCGGAAGTGGCTCCCGATCTTCTCAGCCCTTTACTACGTATTCCGCGGCATCCGCTGCGGCTGGCTAAATTCGGGCTTCATGGCCTGCCTTCGGCGCAATTCCTGGCCAACCGCTGTTTCCAAAGCGAACGCACAAGAGCGCTGTTCGCCGGTTTGGCGGCACACTCTTTTCTTGCGCTCGACGAACCTATGACCGCCGCTGTGGGACTGATCTTCGGCATCACCGCGCACGCAGTGGGCTGGCCGATTCCGTGTGGCGGATCACAGTCGATCACGAATGCTCTGATCGGTTACCTGCAGAAGGTTGGGGGAACAGTGACAGTATCGCGGCGCGTGACAGACGTAAATTCGCTCCGTGATTTCACCGTTGCACTTTGCGATGTCACACCGCGACAGCTCCTGCAGATTGCCGGGGAGCGCTTTAGTCCGGCATATAAACGCCTCTTGCAGAGTTACCGATATGGGCCAGCAGCATTCAAAGTCGATTACGCATTATCGGCGCCGATTCCGTGGAAAGCCAGGGAGTGCGCGAGAGCAGCGACAGTTCATCTTGGCGGAACCATGCAACAGGTTGCGCAATCGGAGTACGAAACTCGGCACGGACATCATTCGGAGCGTCCCTTCGTGTTGTTGGCTCAACCCACACTGTTCGACTCAACCCGCGCACCGGAAGGCAAGCACATCGCGTGGGCTTATTGTCATGTGCCGAACGGCTCAACCTTCGACATGCTGCCGCGCCTCGAAGCTCAGATCGAGCGCTTCGCTCCCGGCTTTCGCGACTGCGTGCTGGCTCGCCGAGTCTTCAAACCGGCCGATCTTGAGAGCATGAACCCGAATCTCGTTGGAGGAGACATCAACGGAGGTCTCGCCGATTGGCGGCAATTCATTCTTCGTCCAACCTGGCGTTATTACACGACTCCGGCCAAGGACATCTATATCTGCTCGGCCTCGACGCCACCAATGGGCGGCGTGCATGGCATGTGCGGTTACAATGCTGCGCAGGTGGCACTTCGGAATCTCAAACGCCTCACTTAGCCGCGATGAATTTCAGACACACCGGGGCCGGCACTTTCACCTCCTGCCCGGTGGCGGTGAGGCGGCCCGTGCTGCGATTGATCCGGAAGACAACGATGTTCCCAGTGTCCTGATTCGCAACCAGCAAACGCGAGCCGGTGGGATCGACCACAAAGCTGCGCGGCGTCCTGCCTTTCACAGAGAAGTTATCGATGAGCCGCAGCGTGCCTTTCGCTTTGTCGATCGAAAAAACTGCGATGCTGTCGTGCCCGCGATTTGAGGCGAACAGAAATCGTCCATTTGGATGGATTGCAATTTCCGCTGCAGTATTCTCGCCTGAGAATTCTTTGGGCAGAGCGGAGATTGTCTGCAGGGGATGCAACACACCCTTCGCGGCGTCGTAGGAGAACACTGAAACGGTGGATTGCAATTCGTTAATCACATAGGCGAATTTGCCATTGGCAGCAAACACCAGGTGCCGGGGTCCTGCGCCGGGCTCGGTCTTTTCAAACGGAGGGTCATTCGGACTGAGCTTGCCTGTGGAGTCGTCGAAGTGGTCGACGAGCAGTTCGTCCATTCCCAAATCGGCAGAAATGGCAAAACGGTTATCGGGAGAGGTCTCAATCCAGTGCGCATGTGCTGTCTCCTGGCGCTCCCGATTTGGGCCTGAGCCTTTGTGCTGAACAAATGCACTCACGGCTCCGAGGCTTCCATCCTGCTGAATAGGAAACACCGAAACGCTGCCTCCGGTGTAGTTCGCCACGAGCACATACTTGCCCGTCTTATCGATCGAGATGTAACACGGATCAGCGCCGCCGGAGGCGACCTCATTCAGGAAATGAAGCTGCCCACCAGGCTGAATGGAAAACGCACTCACGCCGCCGCTCGATTCATTCTCGTACTTCTGAATTTCATTGACGGCGTACAGCAACTTCTTGTTGTCATCGATGGTGACGAACGATGGATTCACAGTCTCAGCGGCCACTTGAGAATTGCTGAGCTGCCCAGATGCCGGATCGTAACCATAGACGTAAATGCCCTTTGCACCT
Organism: Terriglobales bacterium; assembly: GCA_035764005.1. Taxonomy (NCBI): domain Bacteria; kingdom Pseudomonadati; phylum Acidobacteriota; class Terriglobia; order Terriglobales; species Terriglobales bacterium. The sequence goes on along the minus strand of DASTZZ010000065.1, from coordinate 146,650 downwards.
TTGTCTGTGTAGGCGCCGACGTAAAGGAGATATTTCGACGTGCGGACGTCCTTGCCGAAGCACAACGTGCTGGAGAACAAAGCGAACAGAAGCACAACAACGCTGCGTGATTTGGATTTCATTTGTGGGCAAAAGTATCGCACACGAAGAATGGGCGCAGAAGAATTGGGCTTAATAACAACATGCCCGGCGCGGAAGGCCGGGCATGTCCGGTAGAAGCTTCTGACTCACCAAACGCGGCAAGCCTTCTCGCTCACCATCTTCTGACCTGGCTTGCAGCTAAACGCCTTCGCGAAATCGTCGCTGTTCTGCACCACGCCGATTACTCGGAACTTACCCGGCGAATGCGGATTGGTTTGGACTTGCTGGCGAAGCGCGGCGTCGCTCTGGTTTTCACACCAGATCTGGCCATAGCCGATAAAGAGGCGCTGCTCGGGAGTGAAGCCGTTGATGGCTTTCGTGTTCACGCGTTGAGCACCGCTCTTTCCGGATTTTGCTTGCTCCGCCTCCATGTTGTGTAGTGCGCGCATGGCTACGCGAACTCCGCCATTGTCGGCGGTGTTCTCGCCTAGCGTGAGCCGGCCGCGAATATGCAAATCGGGCAGCGGCTCAAAGGACGAGTATTCGTCGGCGATGCACGACACGCGCTCTTCGAACGCTCGCGCATCAACCGGCGTCCACCAGTCACGCAGGTTGCCTTGGCCGTCGTACTTGCGCCCTTGATCATCGAAGCCATGGGTGAGTTCGTGGCCGATCACGGCGCCGATGCCGCCGAGGTTCACGGCTTCGTCCGCGGTTTTGTCAAAAAACGGAGGCTGCAGAATTCCAGCAGGGAAGTTGATGTCGTTGAAGGGCGGGCTGTAATACGCATTGACCGTTGGCGGAGTCATGCCGAACTCAGTACGGTCGAGCGGCTTGCCGATTTTTGCAAGCTGACGATTCACCTCGAACGTATTGGCGCGTTCGACGTTGCCGAGAAAATCTCCGCGAACGATGTTCAGCTTCGAATAATCGCGCCACTTGCTGGGATAGCCGATCTTGTTGCGAATGTCGCCTAGCTTCACAAGAGCTGCCTTCTTGGTTTCCGGCGTCATCCAGTCGAGACTCTCGATGTCCTGTTTCAAAGCCGTTTCGATCTCATCGACCATCTTCAGCATGCGTGCTTTGTCGGCAGGCGTGAACTCCTCGGCGACGTAGGGCTGGCCCAGCGCTTCGCCGAGCTGCTGATCCGTGAGACGCTCGCAACGTTTCCACCGAGCCTCAAGCTCTCTGGCCCCACCTAGATATTTGCCATAGAAGTCAAAGTTCTCTTCGACGAACGGATCAGAGAGGACGCCGGCGAACTCGTGCAGCAGGTGCCATTTGAAGTATGCCTTCCATTCCTCTAATGGAACAGTATTGGCGAGCTCATTCAGCTGCTTGAAGAACTCCGGATTGCCCACATTAAGCGAATCGAACGATGGGGCGGTCGTGCCCTTCACAAATTCTTCGAATCCAATGTCAGGAGCAAGCGCGGCGAACTGCGCCACCGTCATCTTATGATCGCGATTCTCCGGCTTGCGGCGCTCGATACGATCCATCGAAGCCTGCGCCAGCTTGGTTTCGAGATCCATCACCTGGCGGGCCTCGCTGTCCGGATCACTGTCACCGGCGAGCTTGAACATGTTTGCTACGTGCTTCTCATATCTCTCGCGCTTCTCTTTCGAGTTCGCGTCATCTTTGAGGTAATCGTCGCGATCGGGAAGGCCGAGCCCGCCTTGATCGGCGTAAGCAATCACGCTATTCGCGTTGTGCATGTCGGGACTCGAGGTAAAGAAGAAGGCTGCGCCGCGAACCCCGAGTTCGTGCAAATGGGCCAACTCGGCGAGGGCACTGTCCTTATCGCTCATGGAGTCGATGCGATCGATTTCGGGCTGCAGTGGTTTGATGCCCTTGTCGTTAATCGCTTTGTCATCCATGCACGAAGCGTAGTAGTCGCCGATCTTCTGGTGGACGGCGTCCCGTTTGGGGTCGTCAGCTGAAGCCTTTTCTAAAATCTGTTTCGCAATGAGACGATTGCGCTCGGCAAGCTGGTTGAAGCGTCCCCAGCGCCCCTGGTCAGGAGGAATCGCGTTGTTCTTGATCCAGTTCCCGCACACGAACTGATAGAAGTCGTCGCAGGGATTCACGCTGCGATCCATGGCCGACATATCGAAGCCGTGAATCTCGTGAATTTCCTCGGACGAGGTTTTCGCGTTGTTATTGGTTTGCGCTGTGAGATGCGCTCCAGCGCACAGACATGTAATGAAAATGAGCAGACGAAATTTCATCCCAACCTCAGTGGTGATGATTTGAAACCGAACAGTGTACGCCTTCCGGTCAAGCGCCTGGGGCCTTCCCACCAAAGTCGTATCGAGCGATTCTCCGCAAGCCGCCATACTTTTTGAATGAGGCGTCGCCCCTGGCAACTACTCTTGGCCGTTATCCTGACGGTGCTCGGTGCAGGCTTCTTTCTTCTATTTCCTCCCTGGCAGATTGAGCATCCCAGCGATCCAAGCTTAATCCTCCGCAGTGAGCGCCACCTGATCTGGAACAGGCCGCTTCACGCCCATCTTGATCCTGTGGCGATCGCGATCCCCGTAATCGCGATAGTCGTTGTGGCCATCGCCATCGCGATTGTGACCGTTTACCACGAATAGCCGGCGGTTCCCGTTCCGCGCACCCGTCCGTTACACTCAAACGTTCATCTCGGCAGGCAAAAGCAAGCTTGCGTCTTATTGGAGAGAAACTGCAGCACGACGCCGCATGGAACCAGTCACACACTTCCTTACCGGCGCATGCATCGGACGCGCAGGCTTCAACCGCGCCAGTGGTTACGCCACTCTCATGATGACGCTGGCAGCCGAATTTCCTGACGTCGACATTCTGTGGGGTATCAAAGGCCCAGTCGAGGAACTTGCTCATCACCGCGGAGTCACGCACAGCTTCATCGGCGCGCCGATTGATTCTGCGATTGTGCTCGCCATCATTTATGGCATTAATCGCTGGCAGAAGCACCGTGGCAAAGAGCCGCCACTCGCACCTCGATGGGGACTGCTGTTCCTTTTTGGGATTGTCGCCACGCTTAGCCACATACTTCTCGACTTCACCAACAACTACGGCGTGCGGCCGTTGATGCCATTCAACTGGCGCTGGTATTCCTGGGACATTGTTTTCATCGTTGAGCCGATCATGCTGGTGGCGCTCTTTCTGGGACTGGTTCTGCCCTCGATTTTCGGTCTCGTAGGCGGCGAGATAGGAGCGCGCAAAGAGAAGTTTCGCGGCCGATGGTGCGCGGTGTGGGCCTTGATTGCTGTTGTGGCTCTATGGTGGGTTCGCGATTACCAGCACCGCAAAGCCGTCACGCTGCTCACCTCGGCCGATTATCGGGGTGAAGTTGTCGCTAAGGCTGCCGCTATGCCTTATCCGGTCAACCCGTTCGTGTGGGAGGGAGTTGTCGAAACACAGAGCTTCTATGCGAAGATGCCAATCGATTTGCGTGTAGCCAATCTCGACCTCCAGGACCGCGCAAAGATCTTCTACAAGCCGACCGATACCGCGATTACGCTGGCAGCAAAAAAATCGCCCTTAGGACGCGCATATCTGGACTGGTCACGGTTCCCATTGCTCGATACCGAGCCACCCTCCGCCCCTGGTCAGGATTACGACGTTCACTTCCGCGATCTCCGCTTCGACTACTCGGCCACCAACTTCGGACAGCAGAACCCGCGGCGCACACCGCTTTCGGCTGACGTCTTTGTGAATCACAGAGGGGAAGTGGTTCTGATGAAGATGGGCGATCGCGAAGAGCGGCACTGAAGTGAAATGATCCCCATGGTTGAAGGCGCAGGACTGCGTTACAGAGGTGGGCATTACCTGTCCAGCTTGGTCAATTCGGATACTGGGCTCAGCCATCAGTTCCATTTCGGGACAAAAAAATCCCTGCGGAATCCCTGATCTTTTTCCGCAATTGCCGAAAAACCGAGGTAAAGCGTTAGCACTGTATGACTTCCACCGGAAAGCATGCGCATCCCTGTTAAATCCCTGCCTCAGCCTGGAATTTGCCGATTTTGGGCAAAATTCCACGATTTTCTCTTCGCAAAATAAAAGATCGCTGTATATATCACTGTTCCTTAGAACATACGCCTCACCATAGCACGGTCCTCCGAATACATTTCGCAATGCTTGAACCGACGCTCTCTAAGCCAGCGAAAAGGCTGGGAGCGAACCGTGTATCCAATAGCACGTGGGTCTCATGATTTCTAGTCCGTTCTACACCCCGTCCCGCGGCTTCTCCTTACGCACAAAAATGTTGTCCTGAGTTGGCTCGGCCTCGCATTCAATCGCGATGGTTGTGACCGGCTGATCCGGCGCCTGCTGAGGCAGGTTGTAGATTTTGAGCTGATACGGATCCTGCTTGAAGTCGAGCTTTTGATTGGTGGCGTAAAGCCGCGCCGATTTGGCCTTCGTCATCAATCCGCCCATTTCCACATCGCCACCCGGCCAGTAGTGAACATGCATGAACAGCGTATTCCCAATTCGGGTAAAGCTGGCATAGTTTGAGCGGCGCGGCTGGCAGAGGTCGGACTTGTAGATGGTGTCGCCGTTCTTGCTCATCCACCTTCCGACCTCTTCAAGAATGCGCACCGACTCTTCCGGAATTGAACCATCGCCGCGGGGACCAATGTTCAGGAGATAATTGCCGCCGTCGCGCGCGCATTGAATCAAGTTGCGGACTACAGTCTTGGCGCTCTTCCAGTTGTTATCCGCACGCTGGTATCCCCAACTGTCGTTGAGCGTCATGCAGGATTCCCACGCGCGTCCGCCCTTTTCTGCAGTGATGTGCTGCTCTGGAGTGGAGAAATCGCCCTGCAGCTTGTTGCGATTGTTCACGATGATCTCCGGCTGGAGCTCGAAGACCATCTCATTCATCTTCTCCGATTCCCAGCCTACGCGATCGAGTGGCCATGCAACGTCGTACCAGAGAACGTCGATTTTTCCGTAGTTGGTCATCAGCTCGCGGATCAGACCATGCGTGTAGTCCACGAAGCGCCTTCGCGCAGCTTCATCGGTTGCGCACCGCGCGCCGTCAGGATGATGCCAATCCATCAGAGAGTAATAGAAGCCGACGCGCACTCCTTCCGCCCGCGCTGCTTCCACGTACTCGCGTACCAGATCGCGTCCCGGGCCTTGCTTGGTTGCGCAATAGTTAGTCAGCTTGGTGTCGAAGTTGCAGAATCCTTCATGATGCTTGGTCGTCAGCACCATGTATCTCTGCCCCGCAGCTTTGGCAAGGCGCGCAAAGTCGCGCGGCGCATTCGGCTTGGGCTTGAACTGCTTCGCGAACTGCATGTACTCCTCGATCGGAATCGCCTCGTCTTCCATTGCCCACTCGTGCCGGCCATGCACGCTGTACAAGCCCCAATGGATGAACATGCCGAACTTGGCGGCATGCCACCATTGCATCCGTTGCTCGCGATTGGCAGCAATCGCCGGCGGCTCGCCTACTGGAGTCTGCTGCTGGTCTTCGGACGCAGCCTGAGTTGCCGGAGCACTCTGAGTTGGCGCAGTCTGGCCGCGCATCGTGGCCGCGGTAACGAGTGACGCGCTTACTCCCTTTAGCCACGCGCGGCGTGAAATTCGAGTATCGATCATGAATTGGTCCTTTCGATTATGAAGATGTTATGAACGCTCCAGCTTGAAAATGCGATCCATCAGAATCCACTTCTCGCCGGGCTTTGCCTGCGGTAGCGGCTTCTGGAATTTCCACATCAGCTTTTCCCATTCCTGCACTTTAGGATTGGTGCGATCTGCCTCCGCTTTCGCTGCGAAAGAAAAAGCCTCATTCACTTCCATGATCATGAACAGCCGTGAGCCGAGGAGATAGATTTCAAGGTCCTCGATTCCCGCGTCCTTGATGCTCTTCGTGATCTCCGGCCAGATCTTCTCGTGATAGCGCTTGTACTCGGCGATGAGTTGCGGGTCGTCTTTCAGATCCAGGGCAAGGCAATAACGGCGACTCACGATCGCTATCCCTCCCCTACCGCGACTTCTGTCAGGGCGAGCGGAGAAGGTCGATAGCCGACGAGAGCGAAGTACAAAATATAGCCGTAACAAATGAGTGGAATGAAGAACGCCGTTTGTATATTCGTCAGATCAGAAACCTTTCCCATAACTGCGGGAATCACCGCGCCACCAACGATCGCCATCACCATCAGAGACGAACCGCGTTTTGTCAGCGGCCCTAGGTTCTTAATGCCAAGAGCGAAAATTGTTGGGAACATGATCGAGTGAAAGAATCCGATCAGAACCACAGCCCAAACTGGGACAAGACCGTTCGCAGCGACTGCGACAATGGCACAGGTAAATGAAGCCCCAGCAAACAGGAATAGCAATCGAGAGGGGCTTACTCGCTTCATGATTGCTGATCCTGTAAAACGACCTACCATAAAACCAATCCAGTGCCCCAGAAGGTAGTACCACGCATCCTGCGACGTAAGATTGCGCATCGTGTGTTGCGCAAATCTAATAACAAAGCTGCCAACCCCAACTTGCGCGCCAACGTAAAAGAATTGCGCGATTACACCTTTGACGAGGTGACTTTGGCTGAGCACGCGGCGCCAGGAAGGATCTTCTTCCGTCTCTGAGTCAGAAACTTTTTCAATCACATCAGGAATATGAGCAAAGATGATGAGGCAAGCCACAAATACAAATATGCCGGCGATGAGTGCATACGGAATTTTCACAGTACTAGCTTGCTCAGCACGGTAAGCATGCACTTGCGCGCCAGTCATAGTGGCCAACTGCGCAGGCGTGTATTCGACACCAGTCAAAATGAACACACGCCCCAACACCATTGCAGCAACGGCGCCTACAGCATTGAACGATTGCGCAAAATTCAATCGCCGCTCTGAACTCTGGGCAGGTCCCAAAATCGTTGCGTATGGATTCGAGGCGACTTCGAGGAAGCTCTGGCCACACGCCATTACAAACAGCGCCAAAAGAAAGAAGCCGTAGACTCTGACCGATGAGGCCGGTACGAACAGCAGCGCTCCTGATGCGCACAGGCACAAGCCGATGAGAATTCCGCGCTTGTAACCAATTCGTTCCATGAGTTTGCCCGCGGGAAACGCCGCGAAGCAGTATCCGCCGAAGAAAGCGACCTGAATGAAGGAAGATTGAAAGTCGTTAAGCGCAAAGGCGGTGCGGAAGCGGGGAATGAGGATATCGTTCAGATTGACGCCAAACGCCCATAGAAAAAAGAGGGTCGTGATCAGAACGAAAGGAACAAGGAAGCGTCGTTCAGTCAAAGGGGCGTGCGTGTTCATCGGCCTTCGCTTCCCGGCGATGGGGTCGGCTGCTGGCTCATACAGTTCGCCCCAATACGATAGCTGGTGAGAATGAACTTTGCATATCCCGAAATGAGTATTTCAAGATATGAATCAACGGATGGCGAGGATTCACATGCATCTTCACTCCAGACACGGTCATCCCTCGCTCACTCTAGACACTGTCATCCCTCGCTCCGCCGCAACAGTGTTTCCGAATCAAGGATTTGCTTTGCGGAGCGGGGGACCTGCTTCCTACTCGGTACGACGAACAGCAGATCCCCTCGACCGCAACACCAAACCTATGTAGCTCGAAGCCTGATCGCCGCGGTCGAAGGGATGACAGATCAACAGGTTCTACGGGTTACAGTGACTAGCCGTAAAATTACTCGTTGCAACGAATATCGTTCTCAAGCATCAAATACCTGATTCGTTAACCTGTCCAGCGACAGAGAAGGAGGTAAATTATGTCGCTCCGTCCAGTTAAAGACATCATCCAGACCAAGGCAACGGTTGAGGGTGCCGGGGTAAAGCTCCAGCGCGCTTTCGGCTTTGGGCAGACCAGCAAGTTCGATCCCTTCCTGCTGCTGGACGACTTCCGCAACGAGAATCCAGAAGATTATCTGGCAGGGTTCCCTTGGCATCCGCACCGCGGCATCGAGACGATCACCTACGTCCTCGCCGGCTCGGTCGAGCACGGCGATAGCCTCGGCAACAAAGGCAAGATGACCGCCGGCGACGTGCAATGGATGACCGCTGGCAGCGGCATCCTGCATCAGGAGATGCCAAAAGGTGACGGGCACGGTCGCATGCACGGCTTCCAGCTCTGGGCAAACCTGCCTTCTTCGCTGAAGATGACGGATCCGCGTTACCAGGACATTCCTTCGAATGCGATTCCTGAGGTCACAGACGACGATGGCACAAAGGCGCGCGTAATTTGCGGCGAGTTCTGGGGCAAGAAAGGCCCGGTGGAGGGAGTAGCCGCAGACCCGAACTACGTCGACATCTCCGTGCCGCCGAATCAGCGCAAGCGTCTGAAGGTGGAGACTACGCGCAATGCCTTTGCCTACGTCTTCGCAGGCTCAGGCACGTTCCGCGATGCCTCCGATCCACGCGCTGTGCTCACCGAGCAGGCACATGATCCGAACGCACCGGCCAAGTACGACGTGAGCAACCACTCGCTCGTACTCTTTGACCGTGGCGACGAGATCAGCGTCCAAGCAGGACCTGAAGGAATTCGCTTCCTGCTGGTTTCAGGCAAGCCGATCGAAGAGCCGGTAGCGTGGTACGGGCCGATCGTGATGAACACGCAAGAGCAGCTTCGCCAGGCAATCGCCGAGCTGCATACCGGGGCGTTCATCAAACATCGATAAACAAGCAGCTAGCCGCTAGCTATTAGCGGCTAGCTTTCTTGTTGGTATGGTCGCTAGTCCACCGCGAGCCGCGCCGCGTCGGCGATAGATAAAGCGCGAAATCTGCTTAGCCTAGCTCCGCAATCTGTCGATCGATTTCGGCTAGAGCGCCTTCTAACATCTGACGATGGCTGGGATTGGAGATCGATTCGAGTCGGCGTTGCACATTCTTGCGCGAGAGCACCAGCCCATCACGCTTACGGCGACGCTCTGCCTGCTCTGGATTGAGCTTTTGTCCTGTACTTGATTCCCGTTTTGCTTCTGCCTGCTGCTCCTCGACTGACTTACTCTCGAAACCTCGGGCCATATATCAACTATACGGCATCGCAATCGGTCTCTTCGGCGCGGTTCGCCGCAATTGACAGTCACATACGTCTTTAGAGCTTGGGTTTCATACAGCGGAATCGCGAGCGCGACATGTCAACTTGGCCCGCCAATTTCAGCACCGCTCAAAACTGAAACCCGCGCAGTTGCATTCTTGATACCAACCGTTACTTGAGTGCGTTGGCGAATTCAAAGGAGCAGGTATAGTACGGTCCATGACCGGCAAGATTCTTTTGACTCTCGGCATGGCAGCGATGCTGTGTGCCTGCTCGTCATCCCCCTCGGGGAACAGCGCGCCGGCGGAGAAGCCCGCACCGAAGCCTACGGAAGCCGAAACTGGGCGCGTGGCTCTACAGCGTCTTTACACCACTTCGCGCGGCTGGGCTCCTGACACGCAGCCCATCAGCATTCAGTCGCAGAATTACAAAAACGCCGGTGGCAATCCCAATGCGCCACTAGGCCATGATGGCAAATCAGCCGTATGGCGCGGACTGTTCGGTTCACGCTCGCGCCAGGCAATGAAGACATACATGTGGTCGGGATTGACCGGACCAGACGCGCCCAGCCCGGGCATCAATCCGGGCAGCGAAGACAGCTTCAGCCCTAACAATACTTCCACGGCTCCATTCGATCTTGTGTACCTGAAGATCGATTCCGACAAAGCACTTGAAACTGCGCAGAAACACGGCGGAGCAGCCCTGTTGAAAAAAGATCCGGATACTCCAGTGAACTTCAGCCTGAATTGGGAACCGCGCCGCCAGATGCTGGTCTGGCACGTGAACTATGGCAAGAACTCCAATGAGCCGGATCTGGGCGTGGTGGTAAATGCGACGACGGATGACTTCGTGCGCGTGGAGAAGTAATTTCGCGATTTCGTGATTCGCGATTTTCAATCACGAATCGCGAAATCACCAACCCGTTCATCTCTTCTCCGCTGATTCTTTCTTCTCCAGCCGTGCTAATGCTTTCTTCGCCTCCGAACCGAACTTGTCGTTAGAGGGAATCTTCAAGTACTCCTGATAGTTCTTGATTGCCTCGGGATACTGTCCCAGCCCATCCAGTGCCTCCGCCAATCGATACGTCGCGATGGCATCTCCTGGCTTATACTCCAGGGCTTCGCGGAAGCGATCCTCGGCCGCCCGATAGTTCTTGCGCTTCAGATAAAACTCGCCAACTTCGATATCCTTCTGAGCCTTGTGTGGATTCCATGCGTGCATCTCGGTTACATCCGGGATCTCGCTATTCGGATGCGTGGCTGCGTCGTTCGCGGGCGGAGATAGGTCAATCTGCGTCTGCTTGCTCGAACTCTCATTAGGGGACAGCGGCGGAGCTTCGGTGGACTGATCGGAGTCGGATCGCGGCAGCGGATCAGAGGCGTGCGTCGATTGCCTGTTCTGTGTCGAAGCGGCGGGCTGCTGGGCCGCGAGAGATGGGACCAAAACACCGAATGTGCCAACTAACGCCAGGCGAAAAACGTACTTCATACCGAGATTGTAGACGAGCAAGCCGACCCGGTACGCGTTCGGGGCGCCACGCGTGGATCTGGTTGCCTCGCGAATAACGACGAAAACCTGCATCAGAGCTGCATCTTGTTTGTGACACCTGAGCATCGTATCTACCGAATAGTGCTGGCCTTAAGCCGCGGCCCGAGGCGGCGTGACCAGCTTGGGCGAGGTGCCCTGGTGAAACTCTTCGACGGCCTCCATAAGTCCGTGCGAGCTCTGGCACGCGAAGTAAAGAGCGCGCATCAACCGCGTATTGAAGCTCCGAAACCCTGTCGCATCGGACTCGCCCTCGGCGGGGGATTCGCCCGCGGACTCGCGCATGTCGGCATCCTCAAAGCATTAGAAGAGAATGGAATTCTTCCTGACTTCATAGCCGGAACCAGCGTCGGCGCCGTAATCGGCGCGGCCTACTGCAGCGGAGTATCAGCAAAAGAACTCGAAGAGATCGCCGCCATCGTTCGCTTCAAAGACTTCGCCCGTTACACCATTTCCCGCTTCGGTCTTTGTACCAACGACCGTATGACAGGCTTCCTGCACCGCATCCTGAAAGTTAAGACTTTTGAGGAACTGCGCATTCCGCTCGCCGTCACGGCAACTGACTTCCTGACCGGCGAACCTGTCGTCTTCACCCAGGGAGACCTGATCGATCCCGTACGCGCAAGCTGCGCCTATCCCGGCGTGTTTCTTCCTGTAAGTGTGCGCGGCCGACTGATGGTCGATGGCCTGCTCGGTCATGCTGTGCCGGCCAAGCCGCTGAAGGATATGGGCGCCGATCGCGTGGCGGCAATCTTCTTCAGTGCTCATTGGGTACAGAAGAGTCCGCGTCACGTGCTGGAAGTCATCGGCCAGTGCTTCTCAATCGCTCAGGCCAACATGAATTGTCTATGGCAAGCCCACGCCGACCTGCTCATAGAGCCCGACGTAAGCGCCTATGCGTTCGATGACTTCCAGAAAGCGCTGGGAATCGTGAAAGTCGGTTACGAAGCTGGTTTGAAAATGCTGCCTACATTCCGCGCATGGGCTGCGGAGCGCGATGCATACGAGCAATACGCTGAGGCTCACGCTCTGGTGAAGAGCGGGGCCGCCCCGTCGACCATCGTTGCCCACCAGCCAGTTTCGGCTGCGTGAAAAAGGCTCGTAAACGGACATCGCTTCAGCGATGGAAGCCGGATCCAACCTTTGTTTATCGTGATGGAATCGGTCTCGACTAACGCGAAGCCGCGGCTACCGACATTCGACTGAGCCTGCGGCAGGCTTCTTCCAGATCAGCGTCAGTCTTGGCGAAACAGAAACGCAGCAGGTTCTTACCGCCTCCGCTAAAGAACGCCTCACCCGGAACGGCGGCCACGCCGGTGCTGGCGAGTAGATGCATGGCCTTTTCTTTACTGTTGCTGCCAGGCAACGCTGAGACATCCGCCAGCACGTAGTAGGACCCCTGCGGCCACGATGGGGAAAGTCCCACTTGCTCAAGGGTGGTGCAGAGCAAATCACGCTTGGCGCGATATTCATCCGCCAAGCTGGAGTAGAAGTCTGAGGTTAGCTCTTCGAGACCTGCCGCGACTCCGTGCTGAAAGGGCGAAGGCGCGCAAATGTAGGCGAGGTCGTGGAAGTAGCCGATTGAATGCGCCCAGCGCGCGTCGCATACGGCGTATCCGATGCGCCATCCCGTGATGCTGTAGGTCTTGGAGAATCCCGAAATGGTAATCGTGCGCTCAGCCATTCCAGGCAGAGAAGCCGGACTCAGGTGCTCGTTGTCGTCGTAGAGGAAATATTCGTAGATCTCGTCTGTGATGACAAACAGGTCGTGACGAATCGCCAGGTTGGCGATGAACTCAAGCTCATCACGTGTAAATACCTTGCCTGAGGGATTGCCGGGGCTATTGAGAATGATGGCGCGTGTCTTCGTCGTAATCGCCTGCTCGCATTGTTCGCGGCTGAAGATCCAGCGAGGCGGATGCATCGTCACATAGACCGGCACGCAATCGAAAGCGCGCAGCGTGTTTACGTGGTAGCCGTAGTAGGGCTCGAAGACTATGACCTCATCGCCTGCATTTAGCAGCGCCAGGCACGCGGAGTAGAAGGCGCCTGTAGAACCAGCGGTAACAACGATTTCCCGTTCTGGGTCAGCTTCAATTCCGTTGTAATCGCGCATTTTCCGGGCGATTGCGCGCCGAAGCTCGGCCACTCCGTCTAGGCGCGTGTACGAATTCTGGCGTGAGCGGATGGCATCGATTGCCGCCCGCTGTACCGGTTCGGGAACTTCCGTGTCGCAGATTCCCTGTGCGAGATTGATGCCGCGAGCTCTCTCGCACTCGACGGACATGATGCGAATTTCCGATTGCGCAATTCCCGCCGCTTTTCGGCTCAATTCCAACATCTTGACCTCAAAACATCGACTATCAAGCTGGAAGGATTAGACCTGAGCAACGCTACTGCGATTTTACGCAGAGACGTCCGCGAATGTTCCCTAATTAAGACGCGCGTGGGAGATCACAGTTAGCTATAAATGGGAAGCGCAGATGTGAGTTGCCGCCAATGCAAGCACTTCCTTACTTAGTGGATCATCGAGGCGGAAGCTAGCTACCGCCTCGATGAGTACTGCCACTGAAGCTGGTTTCTACTTTCGCGGGCGGCTCTCGGTAGGCACGATTCCATTCATACGGAGGTACTCAATGATCTGCCCATAATGATTGTTGCTATGGCCGACCATCTGCACCGCGAGATTCAGACGCGTCACTTTCCTGTTCCCGCCGAACGGACTCGGCATTTCTTCGGTTGCATTCTGCGCGGTGATCGTGTCAATCGCACTGTGTGCCTTCGCGAATGCTCCCTTGAGATAGTCAATTACTTCCTGCTTGGTTTTAATGTTTTTCGGTCCGTTCTCGCCGGAGCTCGACGGTGGCTTCTGGCCCATGATTCCCGCACTGTATGCATCTAAGGCTTCGCCAATGTGCTTGAACTGCTCGCTCATGGTGCGGACCGGTTCAGGAGTCTTGAAATCTCCAGGTATATTCGCCGTGCCGGGCGAAAAATCAAACTTATCTTCCGGCACTGCCTCAGCCGCACCCATGATTTCGCGTTCGATGCCTCTGAGCTGACCGTTGACGATGGAAGCAATCGTCGGAGCTGCCGTTGAAGCCTGCGTCGAGCTGGAAGTCGATCCGCTGGACTGAGCGACGCTCAGCGCGCATGACATACAAACGATCGTCGCAACAACTGCGATGTTTTTGAGTCTCACGGTTGCATCTCCTGGGATGAAATTAGAACCCGAAAGAATACCACCCTGGGACTAGCGGGCGAGCTCTGATGCCGCGAATGGCCATTCCCGACGGCCTCGTGCGCGCAGCAAATAGGCCGCGGTGCCGACTACAACCAGAACCGTAGCGAAGAGCACTTCGCGCTCGAAGTTCTTGCGGGAAATCAAAATGTAGAGAAAGCCGACAAGGGCCAAAAGCGCCGGAATGGGATAAAGCCACATACGAAATGGACGCTCGTGCCCCGGCTGCGTACGGCGAAAGATCATTACTCCAATCGCCTGCAGCACGAACTGCATCATGATACGGATGACCACCAGCGCAGCTACGAGGTCGGCCAGTCGAAACATCGACAACACGCACGTGAGCGCGCCCATACAGAGGAGAGCGGTCGAAGGAAATCGTCCGCGCAGGTTGAGTTTCCCGAAAGCGGAAAAGAAATTGCCATCCATCGCGGCCGCATAGGGAATTCGCGAGACACCCAGCAAAACCGAAAACACGGAAGCAAAGGCAGTCCAGATGATCAGCACAGCGGCGATCTGTCCGGCGCGGGTTCCATAGACCTGCTGCATCATCGTCGAGATGACATAAAAACGTGATTCTGTAACCGCTGATTGATCGAGTTCCCGCCAGGGAACGACGCCGAGAATGCTGATGTTCATTACTACGTAAATCGCAGCGACGATCACAATAGCGAACAGAATTGCGCGCGGAATTGTCCTGCCCGGATCGCGCACCTCTGCACCGAGATAGCAGATGTTGTAGTAGCCCCAGTAGTCGTACGTAGCAATCAACATTGCCGAGCCGAGTCCCAAAAAGAAACCGTGATTCACAGTGAAAGCGCCCGCCGGAAAGTCGAAAGCACGCGCAGAGTTGAAGTGAGCAATGCCGGTCCAGATCACCCAGGCGATGGTGCCCAGCACTCCAACCAGCAGCCAGTTGGAAATCTTTCCCGCAATGTCCACGCGGCGAAACGCCAAAACAATCGCCACCACGCAAGCGGCGATCGCGATCAAGGTACCGTGAGTAAGCGAGACCTCGGCGCTGAGTGAGGCCAGCCGCCCAGAGCCAAATTGAAATTTGTGCGAAGTAATGACGTTTTGCAGAGATGGGAAGATGTACGCCCCATACTGGGCAATGCCGACGCAGCCTGACGCCGCCGAAAGCGGCGCGCTCATCATGAGCTGCCAAACATATAAAAAGGACAGCAATCTACCCAGCCGGCGCGGCCCATAGACTTCTTTCAGATACTCATAAGATCCCCCGGCGCGCGGCAGCGCTGCTCCGAGCTCCGCCCACACCATGCCGTCGCACATTGCCAGTAGCGCGCCGAGAATCCAGCCAAGCATCGCCTGAGGACCGCCGCTCGCGTGAATAATGAGAGGAATGGTGATGAACGGCCCAACGCCGATCATCTCGATCACATTGAGCGAAATACCCTCGCGCAGCCCGATCCCGCGCAGTAGCCCTTGTTCAGATTTGACGGCCATCTTCATGCGAAAAACAAAAACGGATTAACATGAAGGTCACAAAGGAAACGAAGGATTGCTCATTTGAGTTCAACGATTCCGTGTAGAAATACGCGGGCACCAGAGACAAACAACCTTTGTGATCTTCGTGTCCTTCGTGTTCAACCCCGGCTTCCAGCGCTTAGGAGATTTACGAAGAGCCGGATCGCACCGGGCACTCCCGCGGGAAGCTGACGGAAGAAGGCGTAGCCGCTGTAAATGTATGTTCCTTTCCCGTATTGGGCGACCAGCAGGCCGCCTTTTTGCGGCTGCTCGCCTGGATCATTGGACGCGAGCAGCGGATGGAAGTGATCGTCCCAGTTACTCATGAAGTAAAGCCCGCGCTCCTGCACCCAGCCGTCGAAGTCATGAGTCGTGATTTTATTGGGATAGTTCAAAATGGGACTCTGCGGATCGAGAATTTCTACCGGCGCTTCCTCCACGCTCACGCGCGCATTGCTGGCGGTTATGGGATACGGCGTGTAGTGTCCGGCGTTGAACGCGCCAGTACCTGAGTTGTACTGAAGAATCAGCGTCCCTCCCTGCTGAACAAAATCGAGCAGCCTGGGATTATTTACGCGCACGTCCGTGCTGACATCGTAAGCACGAATGCCCATAACAATGGTGTGGAAGCGGGACAGATCGAGATTCGGCAGGTTCGCCGGCGAGATCACCTGCACGTCCATGCCGAGCTGCTTGAGCGCAGCAGGAATCTCATCGCCGGCTCCCATCACGTATCCCACGCGCAACCCAGGCGGCAGGTTCACACGCACGGCGCTCACGTCGAGGGTGGCTGGACGATAGTAGTAAAAACGGTCGAGATCGCTGCGCGTGACCACATCAAAACCTTGGTTGAGCTCCTTGCCTTTATAGTCGGCGAATCCGTTGAAATCGTAGTGTTGCTCGCGATCGAGTTTCGGCTGCACTGAGAACTGCAATTCAGCGACATCACCTTCGTGCTCCAGATGCACCGCGCGGCTGGAAGGCGAAACAGTCCAGCCCTGCGGAGGTTGAAATCGCAGCGTTGCGTCAGCGGCGCTGGTGAGCTGGCTGCGTACGCGCACGCCCACAGAAAACGGCTTTCCCGAGTCGATACGGACCAGTTCTGATGGATTATCGAATTCAACGGAAAGCGCCGGCGCGACAGGAAGCTCGTGCTGCCCTTGACCGGTAAGCGGATCGATGAACTTTGCCATCACGACCGCATGAGCAACCCCTTCGCCCTGCGCGATCTTGTAATCCGCGTGCGCCTGAAAAGGCCACGGTGGCAAAGGCAAGGTCTCATACGCAGGCACGCTGATCGTGTCGACGCTCTCTTTGTACGGATTTTTGCGTCCCCAGTAGGGCTTCGTGTATTGCGCGTTCTCGGGCACAGTCACGCGGAACTGCACAGAAGCCATATCGCCGGAGTGCAGGGGCTTGAGATCGCTCTTCACGATTTCCGACTTGAAACCCTGAGGCATGTCGAGCGCAATCTGCTCCGGATCTACCTCTTGTGTTCCGCGATCGTAAAAGCGTGCGGTAAGCGTAAATGTCTGTCCGGGCACCGCGGTTTGAAAAGTCTGTTCAAGACGAAAGAATCCGCCCTGCCCGCTTTCGGGAGGATCGACGGATACGTCGAGCAGCACGCCCATTGCCAGATCCGCCGCTCGTTCGAATTGCGCTTCCTTGGTGCGGAGGTTTGTCAGCAGCTCCAGCTTTTCGGGTGCCAAAAGCGAGGATCCATCGACTTGCTTGATCAAATCACGCGTGACCTTCAGACCTTCGATCAGTGGCGCTCCGGCCTCGTAGGGATCGGTGGGCTTGGCTGCCTGTGCTGCTTGGTTCACATCTTTCGTCATTTGCTCGAGAGCAGGCCGTAAAAACTGAGCTTTGCTCTCGTCAGAACCCAGCCTTGAAGCCAGCCCGGGGAGCGAAGTGTCGATGCCGTCGAAGAAATCCGATTCTTCGCTCTTCAATTCCTGTTTTGGGAGAGTGGAATCGACGCGCGCGTAGTACGTGTAGCGGTGTCCGGGAGACACGCGGAAACCGCCTGTGCCTTGCGACGTCTGGTGCGCCAGGCCCTCCACCGCGAATTGCGTATAGGACATGCCGAGCAACGGCGAGTAGGTCCCAATGTCGAACTTCACGTTCGAGTCTTCAGTGGAGCCGAAGTGTCCGATGTAGAGCTTTTTCGGTTGCCAGGGAAGAAGACCTGCTTTGATCTGCTCGGGAAATCGATTGGGATCGCCTGCGGCCTTGAACGCCTCCTGCGTCACAATCGATGACGCCTGGTGATGAGCGTGTCCGTCACGGGGCGTTCCGCTGAAACGCGCCACAAGTACGTCAGGACGGAAGGTGCGAATCACGCGAACCATGTCGCCCAGCGCGATGTCGTGCCCGCCCCACTTCTCAAACGTCTCTTCCGGAGTTTTAGAAAAACCGAAATCTGCAACGCGCGTGAACCGCTGCTCGACCCCGTAGTACTCATCCGCAGCCAGGAGTTCCAGCGTCCGTAGCACTCCTAACTCGTCAGAGAATGCGTCACCAGACTTGTTCTGACCGCCCTGGCCGCGGGTAAGCGTGCAGAGTAAGGCGGTCGCGCCTTTGCCGCGCGATTCGAGCGTTAGCATGCCTCCATCTTCATCGTCGGGATGTGCGGTGGTGTGCATCAAACGCGCGGTGGTGCGCAGGCGCTGCAATTCCTGTTGCAGAGCGACAAAGCCCTGATCCTGCGCGAGAGTCGGTTTTTCTGCTCCCAGGCGCGAAGAAGCAGCAACAACGCTGATGAGAATGAGACTGAGAAACAATTTGCGGAAGACGACTGGTTTGGGGATCATCGGTTCCTGAACAACAGTAGATTCTCCTCCGCAGCAGCGGGCTGCGGTTTTTATTACGTCGCAAAGCTGGGAGAATTCTACTGTGTGGGGCTGGAATTTCGGATAGCGACTTAATTGTCGGCGAAGCTCTCATCAAACGTTTTACGACCTGCCATCTTATCGATCTGCATGTCATAGACCTGCCATCCTGAAGCGCTTCTTTTGTGCGAAGGATGACAGTCTCTAGACAGTCCGCCATCGTTCGCTACGCGTGCAGTAAATATGCAGCCGTAAGCATGCCTTAGCAATGCAGATATCCTCATCCCTCGCCTAAAACGTCCGATGTTGCACTTTCGATAGCCTTGGTCTCATACAACTCGACAGCCCTAACCTCGCTCAGATGCTATTTTGTAAACAGCATTAAATGAGCACTCCCCGACAGTCCTGGTGGACTGCGCGCGTTCGCGCAGGACGCGCGCGAATCCGTGCTTATCGGCGGCCGATCTATGTCGTCTGGCTGTCGTTAATGGCCGCCGTTTTCTTTGCTCTTACCTTCAGCGTAAATCGTTTATATGTTCAGCGGCGCCAGCAGCTGAGCTCGTCATCCTTCGACAAAGGTCGGGCATCACTCAACGCCGACCGTCCTGCCGAAGCGATCGGCGAATTGCGAACCGCATTGGTGTATTCGCACGACAACTCTCAATACCTGTTCACGCTTGCAGAGGCACTGGAAGCATCAAATCGACTGGCCGAGGCGAAATCATATTTTCTGAACTTGCTTGAGGATCAGCCAGGAAGCGGCCCGGTGAATCTGCAACTGGCTCGCTTGGCCGAAAAAGAAAATGAGCCGGACAACGCGATCCGGTACTTCAATGGCGCCATCTATGGCGCATGGGAAGACGATCCGGTTACGAAGCGGCAACAGGTCCGCCAGGAGTTCATCAATTTCCTGATCTCGAAAGACCTGAAGACGCAAGCGCGCGGCGAACTCTTAACCTACACGGCGGAGATGCCGAAGAACGGCAACGCTCAGCTTTGGGTAGCGCAGGCTTTCAGCCGCATTGGCGATGATCGCAGCGCGCTCGATTTCTATCGCATTGCGGTTCGCGCGAATCGACGCGATATAACTGCGTTGCTGGGAGCAGGACGCGCGGCGTTTCACATGGGCAGATTTCGCAATGCTCTCGAATATTTCAAAGGTGCTGACGAAATCCATGACGATCCCGCGACTGAGCAGCTCATTCAACTGGTCACGCTGGTCATCGACTCAAATCCCTTCGAGAGCCGTATTGATACCAAGGAGCGCCGCCAACGGCTGCTGCTCGCCATGGATGTTGCGGACCATCGATTACGGCAATGCGCAGAAGCTCAAAATATCGATCTGACTACAATCGGGATGAATCCGCTCCAGGTAGCACGTGCTCGTTGGGTTTATCTTGACGGCCAGATTCGACGCGCACGCACCGGAGCCGACCTGGTGCAACTCCTGGCTCCTGTTGCCAGTCTGGTCACCACCGTCGAGCAGCAGGACCCCTGCGGACTTCCAAGCGCCGAGGACCAGGCGATGCTGCGTATCTATCAAAACGCGGAGGACCTGCAGCAATGAACGTCCCCGCAGCTGCGGTTACAGCACCGGACTCGGGAGAGCTGTTCCCAAAACGAGAACGAGTGCAGGGCGAACGCTTCTTCCTGCTACTGGCGATTTTTATCGGCATATTCTCCGGATTGGCGGTGGTCTGTTTCCGTATTGCAATTGAATACGTGCGAATTACTCTGCTTGGACCGTCGCTTTCTCCGCCGTATCCGCGCATTCTACTTGCGCCAGCATTGACCGGACTGCTGGTCGCCGTGCTCGTGATCTTCCTGTTCCCGAAGGTCCGCGGCAGTGGAGTCAATCAGACCAAATCGGCACTGTATATCTTCGATGGATATATTCCATTTCGCACCGCGATTGGAAAATTCATCTGCTCCGGAATTGCCATTGGATCAGGACAGTCTCTCGGTCCCGAAGACCCATCGCTCCAGATTGGCGCTTCGATAGCTTCGGCTCTGGGCAGAAGGCTTCGGCTTACGCGCGAGCGTTTGCGGCTGATTGCCCCGATCGGAGCCGCAGCGGGACTTTCCGCGGCTTTCAACTCGCCGATCTCCGCGATTTTGTTTGTGATCGAGGAGGTCATCGGCCGATGGAGCGCCGGGATTTTCGGCGCGGTAGTGCTCTCGGCAATTTCGAGCGTCGTAGTTACGCGATACTTTCTCGGGTCCCAGCCGCTTTTCCGCATTCCTGCCGTCCAATTCACTGCTCCGTCAGAACTTCTCGCGTACGCGGCCTTGGGCATAGTGGGTGCCTTCGCATCAATTGTCTTCAGTAAGGCGATTGAGATTCTGCGTCCGCGCATGAAGGCGCTCCCGCGCTGGACGCAATTCCTGCAGCCCGCGATCGCCGGGCTCATCATCGGAGCCATCGGCTGGGCCGGACGTCCCGAAGTGATGGGTGCAGGTTACGAGTTCATCGACCGCGCCATGCACAACCAGTTCACATGGCAAGTGCTCGGGATCCTCGCCGGCTTGAAGATTCTTACGACTGTTCTCTCGTTCACCAGCGGCACACCCGGCGGAATGTTTGCGCCGACGCTTTTCATCGGAGCCATGCTCGGCGGCGCTGTCGGCGGAGTTGAGCGCCTGCTCTTTCCGCATCTGGTTACCGGATCCATCGGAACGTACGCGCTCGTCGGCATGGGCGTGCTCTTCGCCGGATTCCTGCGTGTGCCCATGACCTCAGTGTTCATGGTGCTTGAAGTAAGCGGGAACTATTCAATCATCGTGCCGGTGATTCTCGCCAACACTATCGCCTACCTGATTTCTCGCAGCCTGCAGCCGGTGGGAATCTTTGATCTGCTCAGCCGCCAGGACGGTCTCGATTTGCCTTCGATGGAAGAGGAACGGGAAGAGCGTGTGCTGCGCATCGAAGATGCCATGCATCCTGTAAATGTTCCCATTCTGGAATTACAGAACATCATAGAAGACGCTTTGGCAGCCGCACAGAAAAGCGGCGCCAAACAGGTCCTCGTCCATGATCCTCCGTTTGGCTGGTCGAGCATCGACGCGTCGGCTCTGCAGGATCTTGTCCGCAAAGGGGAAGGCACCCGAACTTTGGCGCACAGTCTTCCGGAAACGCGAATGCCGCCCGTTTATCCCGACAACCGTCTGGAAGTTGCGCTTCGCCACGCGCATCACTGGCCCTTTCTCGCCGTCATGCATCGAGCCGATCCCACGCACCTGGTGGGTTTGGTTTCCATGCATGACATCCTCGATACTCTCGGCCACTAATCCCAGTGTGCTTACCCAATCTGGATAAGCACGTCCAAAGCATCATGAAAAGCGCTTCCTGCGTAGCTTTTGCCGTCGCGCTGAGCTTATGTGCTCTTGCTCAGCAAACTCCTGACCAGCACCACGAAGGAGTAGTCCAGCGGGGCGATCAGGTGATGGGCTTCTCGCATGAGAAGACGATTCATCATTTCCGGCTGACTCCGGATGGCGGCACAATCGAGGCGCTCGCAACCAATCCGTCGGATGCGACCAGCCGCGAAGAGATACGTACCCACCTGGAGCACATCGCACAGATGTTCCATAACGGGAACTTCAATGCACCTATGTTGATTCACGCCCAGACGCCACCCGGCGTGCCCACGATGAAAAAGCTGCGCAAAGACATTCGGTACGACGTGCAGGACACGCCGCATGGCGCTCGCGTAAAGGTTTCAAGCCGAAATCCGCAGGCGGTTGCAGCCATTCACGATTTTCTTACATTTCAGATCCAGGATCATCAGACAGGCGATCCACTGACTGTCACTCCGGCGAATTGAAGAGCCGGCGGATCTGTCCAGCTCAGTTGGACGACGCGCGAGTGGACGCCCCGACGTATCGCTTGTAATTCTCGACCGAAGCGAAGGTGCGCGTATCCATACGGTCGATGTAGATGATGCCGTTCAGGTGATCGATCTCGTGCTGCAGGATACGCGCATACCAGCCAGAGGCGCGGATGGCGCGCGACTTCGCCTGCTCGTCCAGACATTCGACGACGACCTCACGCGAGCGCGCCACCTTGCCCATGAATCCGGCGAGACTAAGGCAGCCCTCAAAGAACTCGAGTTTGTGCTCGCCGTACGAGACGATTCGCGGATTGATAATGACGTGGAAGGGCACCGGCGTTCGTTCCCGCGCAGTGACCTCGTCCGGCGGCAGATCGCGAGAGTATTCTGCGAGGTCTTCGATAATCGCGAGCTGAATGCCTTCTCCAATTTGCGGAGCAGCGAGACCTACGCCGGGCGCATCGCGCAGAGTCTCGTGCATAAGCGCAATCAGTTCTCGAGTCCGATCAGAGAGAATTTCCTCGCGCGATAGCTCACGCGCTCTCTCGCGCAGCACGGGTTCGCCGACCTGCAGCAATTCAAGTGGCATTCAGCGTTATTTCGCCAGGACGAAGGCGACAATGGTGTTCTCGGAGTTAGAGGGCATCTCGTCGAGAATGGATTGTTCGAGGTTTTCAGGATCCGGCGTCATTTCGCAGTTTGCGATCTGCTGATGAGTAGCTCCGCGGAAGCATAGCTCGCAAATTCCCAATCCGCCGCCCTCGTTGCGCACTGGAGGCCCAAAGACGCGACAAGTCATCGGACGATACTCGTACAAATCGCACGTGCCTGTATCTGGATCGAGCGCGGGACACGGTTCGTCGTTGGCGAAATGAGAGAACGCCTCTTGCGCATCCTCATCCTCACTCAGGATTCCCGTTTGAGGATCACCGGGAAATTCGGAGGCTGTGCGCGCCACATACGCGCGAGCACGATGGCTTACGCGTTCTGCTCGTGCGCGATCTCTTTGCTGCAGCAGCTCAAACCCATCTCGCAGCCGTGCTGTATCCAGAACGCTGATCGCGAAAGCTCCCACACAACACTGCGTGCAGCCGGGACGGCAGGCGAGCCATTTCCCAGCTTTTTGCGCAGCATCGGCAAGCGCCGCATCGATGATCTGCACCAATTCGCGATCGCCTGCCGGACGAGACCAACTCATGCGCTCAGGATATGCCCCGGGCATGACCAGTGTCGAATGGGAAAACCTGACGCGGATTGCGGGGAGCGGACGTGGTTTAACGCGGAAGATAGATAAGGAGACAGCTGTTTAAATCGATAGGGATTGCTCATGCCAAAACAGGCGTTCGGAATGACAGGAACCCGCTAGTTCTGGGCAGCGGCTTTTTCCGCCAATCGTCGCAGGACGATGAATCGCGGGTTCACGTGGCGCGCTACATCGGGTAGAAACTCGGTCATGAGATTCCAGGCCGCATCGGAGCCGATGCTCACGAAGATTCGCTGCGCGCTGGCTCCGGGGCCGCGCTTCCATTCAGGATGGAAGCTGCTTTCGACCACCGACGATGACGCTGTCCCCAGAAATTCTGCAAAGTTGAATATCCGGTTTCCCGAATCGGAACGCGTCACCACTACATAGGATAACGCATGGCCGATGCGGCTCCTGGTCGAAGCATCGGGATCGCGATGATAGTGCGGATCCTGACGGAACAAACTGGAAACGAGGAACGTGGAGAAAAATTCGCTGGATGCCTGTCCAGCGAGTGATACACCGAAGCGCTCGCCGAAGCCATCGGCTCCGCGCGGCAAAGATGATGCCGGACCGGTGGCATTTCCGAATTCGGAATCCATCGCTGTAACCATCACCGAAAAAGGATCGGAAACGTTAGCGACAGCCAGTCGAAATTTGCCGAAGACGCCGAGCGGATCATGCTGTTCCGGTCCTTGAACTCGACTCAGATCCGAGACTGCCATGCCGTGCTCGAACTCTTCCTGCATGCGCGCAAGCTGGTCGCAATGGTCACTGCTCGCCACTGCCGAATTGGGAATCACTCCCGGATCAAGCTCTCCGTCTTCCATGTCGAAGGGTGAGGGCGGGGCTTCCAGAATCAGGGGCTGGCTCGGGATTGAGGCAGATCCGGCCGTCGAGGCACACAGTCCTGCTGCGAGGATTAATACCGTCTTGACGCGACCAAAACCCATATAGTGCAGTTCAGGGTGAACCGCCCTCGAAAGACGCTGGTTTATTGGGCTATTTATGAGCTTGTCTTAAAGGAAGGACAAGTGACGTTGGTCACCGCACGTATCTTTTGAGTTGATACGCGCCGGGGTAAATGGTTGATCGGTGACAGCTTAAGAGCAGGACGACGGTGGACCGGTCAAGCCCGCCTTTATCGAGAAGTAAATAGACTCAACAGCGCATTTCTTTGAGATCCGGCGACACGATCAGCTTCGCTTCTGTAGCTTGCTGCACCTGTTCGGCCGTGAGACTCGGCGCGATCTCCTCGAGGACCAGTCCTGCTGCCGTCACCCGGATATAAGCCATCTCGGTAACGATTGTGTCGATAACTTTCAGCCCGGTTAGGGGAAGAGTGCAGTGCTTCAGAATTTTGGGAGCGCCTTCGCGCGTAGTGTGCTCCATCGCGACTACGACGCGGCGAGCGCCGGCCACCAGATCCATCGCCCCTCCCATGCCTTTCACCATTTTTCCAGGAATCATCCAGTTGGCGATGTTTCCCTCTTCATCAACTTCCATCGCGCCCAGCACGCTGAAATCGATGTGGCCGCCGCGAATCATCGCGAACGAATCGGCGCTGGAGAAGTATGCCGTCCCGGGAATTTCGGTAACGGTTTCTTTTCCGGCATTGATCAAGTCGGGATCTTCGTCGCCTTCGAATGGATACGGTCCGATGCCGAGCATGCCATTTTCGCTTTGCAGCACGACCTCCATGCCTCGAGGAACGTGATTCGCAACCAGCGTGGGCATGCCGATGCCCAGGTTCACGTAGAAGCCGTCGCGCAACTCGCGTGCGATGCGGCGCACAATGCGCTCCCGTTTTTCGACGTCTTTGCTCTTGTCCGATTTGAGAGGGGTGCTCATAAACTCAGCTACTTAGTACAATCGAGCTAATGCGCAATTCACAAGGAACCACACTGCTGTTTCTTGCCGTTGCACTTGTCCTCTTCTTTTTCTCGCTTTCATTATTGCCAGCTGTCGAGCTTTATTGCAGATTCAGAAAACCCGCTGCCGTGTTGCTGATCCTCGAACTGGTGCTGATGCTTTTGTGGTCACGCTGGCGCACGCGGAGTGCAAGCGGCGCGCTGACCGTGGCGACCTTCGTTTTTGCGGCACTTGGCGTTGTCTTCAATGCAGTCCTGCTCATCAAAGTCGCAGGCAAATGCTGAATCCCTGCAGATCGAGGTAGCGAAACGCGATCATTGCTCTATTGGCGACTCCGACATTCGCTTGGCGAGCTTCGGAGCTTCGTGGCTTCGCGGCTACGAAGCTTTCTTTCTCACCGTCCTTCGCTCGATGCGCTTCTCGTAACCAGTGCCCTGAAAAATGCGTTTCACATAAATGCTGGGCGTCATCACCTGGTCCGGTTCGATCTCTCCGACCTCGACCAAGTGCTCCACTTCAACGATCGTCACTTTCGCTGCAGTAGCCATCATGGGCGAAAAATTCGTTGCCGTCTTGCGGAAGACGAGATTGCCCCATTTGTCGCCTTTCCATGCTTTGATGAGCGCGAAATCCGCTTTGAGCCACCGCTCCATCAAGTAAGGGCGTCCGTCGAACTCGCGGGTCTCCTTTCCTTCGGCTACCACGGTGCCGACCCCGGTGGGAGTAAAGAAAGCGGGAATGCCCGCTCCTCCGGCGCGAATGCGCTCCGCAAATGTTCCCTGTGGAACCAACTCAAGATCGATCTTTTTCGTGAGTACTAGATCTTCAAGAAACTTGTTTTCGCCGACATAGGTGCCGATGTGCCTGGTGATTTGTCCCGCTTCAAGAAGGAGCCCGAGGCCCCAATGATCTACGCCGACGTTGTTACTGATCGTTGTGAGATTCTTCGGTCCCTTGCGCACCATAGCGGCAATGAGATTCTCCGGAATCCCGCACAGGCCGAAGCCGCCAAACATCACAGTGGCCCCTTCCTGGATATCAAGTATTGCTTCGTCAGCGTTAGCGAAAACCTTGTTCATGCGACTGGGCAGGATACCAGACCGGCAGTGGAGGCGTGCTGGTGGACATCCCCAGATTCGCGAGGGTATTTGCAATTGCAAGGATGCGATGCTCGCTTATCCGCCAGCTTGAAACTTTGCGCTGCACGATTGTTGCGCGCGCCAAGGTTAAAACAGACGAAAAACACGGTCCAAGGATCTTCTCAGAGCCTTGCTCTCCAAGCCGATGGTGCTGCGCTGCCTTTTGTAAATATCCCTTCGCTTACTCCAGCTACGCTGCTTGACCTTTTGCTGCGGCGACGGAGAGCAAGTGGCCGAGTCCCAATCCGGTTAGGAGCTCGCGTTGGATTTGCGCGGAGACATCGTTGATCGGCTGCAGAGCTCCGACGATTGGCCCAAGCAGAGTGCGCATGGGTCGGCTGCCGGCTGGAGTTTCGATCAGCCGTATGACTTCATCGGCGACTTCCTGCATGGGGGCCGCAGAGGATTCCAGACCTGCTGCGATCTGGTTCGGAACGTCTGCCACTGCTCCGTATTCATGAGCTCGTGTGAGGTCGGCTGCTGCCTCCGCTTTGGCGAACACTTCAGTTCGGAATGGTCCCGGTTCTACCGTGATGGAGTCGACTCCGGCCTGCGAGAGTTCGTAGCGATAGCACTCCGCCAAAGCTTCCACGGCGAACTTCGTGGCCGTGTACACGCTCATGCCCGGCAGCACGCCTCTGCCGGCAGCGCTGGTGATGTGAACGATCAAGCCATCGCGCTCGCGCCGCATATGCGGCAGCACGGCGCGATTCGTGCGCACGATGCCGAAAAAGTTGGTATCAAAAATTCGTTTGGCTTGTTCAACGTTGAACGTCTCGGCCAAGCCCCAGAGTGCGTAACCTGCGTTGTTGATGAGAACGTCAATCCTTCCAGCTTCCGCGATGATTCCCGCTATCGCGCGATCGACTGAGTCATCGTCGGTCACGTCAAGATCTATGACTGTGAGCTGCAACTGTTCGCGTGCCGCTAACTCCAGGAGTTCATCACGGGCACCGGAATTGCGTGTGTTCGAATTGCGCATGGAAGCAAACACTTGATAGCTTTTGCGAGCCAGGCTCTCGGCGATTACTTTTCCGAATCCGCTGCTGCATCCGGTGATCAGGACTGTCTTGTTGGCGTTCATGGAGACTCCTTTCCACGCTAAGGGCGTTAAAACGATGTTCCCCTGACGAACGGATGTCAAGCGAAACGTTGCGCTACGCTTGAGAATTCAGCCGACTACATTCGCCAACGTTCCGATCGGTTCGATGGTGATGCGAATCTCATCGCCACACAACAGCGTGAACGAATCCGGCGGCACGATTCCCGTTCCGGTAAGGAGAAAGCAGCCGTTGGGAAAAGAGTTGTCCCGGTAGAGATAGTCGACGAGCGTCTTTATATCGCGCTTCATACTGCTCAGCGAAGTCGAACCGGCAAAGACCTGCTTCCCGCCACGATGAATCTGAAGGCTGATCTCGGTCGAAGATGGAAGCGGCGTGGAAGTTACAAGAATGCCGGGTCCAAGCGAGCAACTGCGGTCATAGACTTTTGCTTGCGGTAAATACAGAGGGTTCTCGCCTTCGATGTCGCGGGAACTCATGTCGTTGCCGATGGTGTAGCCGATCACCTTGCCTGCAGGACTTACCAGGGCCGCGAGTTCCGGTTCGGGAACCGACCATTTGGCATCGCTGCGGATGGCGACCTTGCCGCCGGGTCCGACAACGCGGTGCGCCGTACTTTTGAAGAACAGTTCGGGGCGCTCGGCGTTGTAGACGCGATCGTAGAAATCACCGCCTCCGGCACTCTTTGATTCTTCCATCCGCGCGTTGCGGCTGCGGAAATAGGTTACCCCTGCGGCCCAAACTTCCTGACTCCCGACGGGTGCCTTCAGATGAAACTCAGTAATGTTCCGATTTAAGAGCGGGCGGGCGCTTCTGGTTAGTTGCGACAGATGCTCGAACAAATCATCGCGGGTGACGATCTCATCGCATGAGACATTTTCGATGTGCAGAAGAGAACCGCCACGCTCGACGAGGATTCCCTCTTCCGCGCGATACAGCTTCATGCTGTTTGAGGTCATGAGTGGCGATTGTAGCTGAGAGAGGTTTTCACAGCTTGCTGGCTGTCTTGGAGTCAGTTGCTCTGCGACAGAGCTCTCGCGTGCAGCGCGATCTCAAGATCCTCGTCGGCAGGAATCACCCGCACACCGCAGCTACCTGAGCTAATCCTGCTTGCGTTCTTCTGATTAGCGGCGTTGTCGAGCGCGATTCCGAGATGTTGCAGCTCCGAGCAGATTTCACTTCGCACGGTCGCGGAGTGCTCGCCGATGCCGCCGGTGAATACGAGCAAATCGATTCCGCCTAGCACTGCCGCCATCGCCCCGATGCTTTTTCGGACGGAGTAGCAGAACATTGCGATTGCCAGGCGCGCCCCTGGATTCCCGTCCCGCTCACTGAGGAGTTGGCGCATGTCGCTGCTGATTCCAGACACACCCAGCAGTCCGGCGTGATGATTGAGAAGCGAGTCTAATTTTTGTTCGTCGTATCCGCTGCGCAGAAGGTTCAGAAGCACACCGGGATCAAGATCACCTGTTCGCGTTCCCATGATTACCCCGCCTGTCGGAGTCAGTCCCATAGTGGTTTCGACCGATGATCCATTCTTGACCGCAGTGATGCTGCATCCATTCCCTAGATGGGCGATAACCGTGCGCGGCATAAGTTCGGATCCAAGAGCGCGCACGATCGACTCGCATGACAAACCGTGAAATCCATAGCGCTGAAGACCTCGCTCGAAGAATTCGCGGCCAAACGGCAGGCGTGCAGCCACTTCAGGCATCGTGCGATGAAAGGCGGTGTCGAAACAGGCGATATGCGGCACGTTGGGGAAGCCTTCCATGGCGCACTTCAACACGTCGAGTGCCGGCGGCAGGTGGAGGGGAGCAAAGGGGATCGCTTCTTTAAGCTGAGCGATTACTTGAGGGGTGATTCGCTGATGCGTGCGCAGCCTTGGCCCACCATGGACGATGCGATGTCCTACTGCGTCAGCTCTCGGCGCCGAACTGTCCAGCAGCTTTTGAATCGAATATTGTGCCGCAGCACCCGCGGAGCCCACAGATGACGCTTCATTGGATTGCAGCTCCACAGCCCCATGGAGCCATAGCTGACCATTGCAGCTGCCCAGCTGTTCGGCTTCTCCCCAGACAAGTCGTTCAGCTTTCCCATGATGAAACGAGTACAGTCCGAGCTTCAGTGACGACGAGCCGCTGTTCAGTGACAGCACGGTGAAGACGGCGTCGCCTGCGACCATTTTTGCTTACGCGGCCCATTTCCAGTTGCGAATCTCGGGCAGATCTTCCCCGTGCTCCGACACGTACAGCTTGTGCTTCTGCATCATCGCGTAGAAACGCTCGGTGGCCTTGTCGCTGATGTTCTTCAGTCGCGGAATTCTGCGGATCGCATCCAGTGCAAGCTGGAACCGATCAAGATTGTTGAGCACCACCATGTCGAATGGAGTCGTGGTCGTCCCTTCTTCTTTATAGCCGCGCACGTGAAAGTTGTTGTGGTTGCGGCGGCGATAAGTAAGGCGATGGATGAGTGTGGGATATCCGTGGAAGGCAAAGATCACCGGACGATCAACAGTAAACAGCTCGTCAAAATCTTCATCTGCCAGTCCGTGCGGATGTTCGCTCGATGGCTGCAGCGTCATCAGATCTACAACGTTCACCACGCGAATTCTTATATCGGGAACGTGCTCGCGCAGCAGCGAGACGGCGGCGAGAGCTTCCAGTGTGGGCACGTCGCCGGCACAAGCCATCACCACATCGGGATCGCCGTTATCGTTGCTGGCCCAATCCCAAATGCCAAGGCCGGCAGTGCAATGGCGGACAGCAGAATCCATGTCGAGCCACTGCAGTGCGGGCTGCTTGCCCGCGATAATGAGGTTGACGTAGTTGCGGCTGCGCAAACAATGATCGGCGACCGACAGTAGCGTGTTCGCATCCGGCGGCAGGTAAATGCGAATGATGTCCGCCTTCTTATTTGCGACGTGATCGATGAATCCAGGATCCTGATGCGAGAAGCCGTTGTGGTCCTGCCGCCAAACGTGAGAGCTCAACAGATAATTTAACGACGCGATCGGCTTACGCCACGGCAAAGTGCGAGTGGTCTTCAGCCACTTCGCATGTTGGTTGAACATCGAATCGATGATGTGAATGAACGCTTCGTAGCAGTTAAAGAATCCATGCCGGCCCGTGAGCAGATATCCTTCGAGCCATCCCTGGCACATGTGCTCGCTCAACACTTCCATCACTCGACCATCAGTCGTGAGGTTCTCGTCAACTTTGTCGACTCTGGCCATCCATTCTTTGCCGGTGGCTTGGTAGACAGCGTCGAGGCGATTCGATGCCGTTTCGTCCGGACCTACTAAGCGAAAGTTCCTCTTGTCCTGATTGAGTTTGATTACGTCACGGAGAAACCGTCCGAGCACCCGCGTGGCTTCAACTTCCACCGTACCCGGCTTATCGACCTTCACCGCGTACTCACGAAAATGCGGCATAGTCAGCGATTCCAGAAGAATGCCGCCGTTGGCGTGAGGATTCATCCCCATCCGCCGACGTCCTTCGGGGGCCAGCGCCGCCAGCTCGTCTTTGAAAGTTCCATTTTGGTCAAACAGTTCTTCCGCTTTATAGCTGTGCATCCAATCTTCAAGGATGCGTAAATGCGCGGGATTGTTCCGCACATCGTCCACCGGCACCTGATGCGCTCGCCAAGTTCCTTCGACCGGCTTACCATCCACTTCTTTTGGGCCAGTCCATCCTTTGAGAGTACGTAAAATCAGCAATGGCCAGCGCGGGCGCTCGATGGTCACCTGCTTGCGAGCGCGCTGCTGAATCGCGCGGATATCCGCGAGAATTTTGTCGAGCGTCGCTGCCATGAGCTGATGCATCTCTGCGGGATCGGTGCCTTCAATAAAGATGGGCTCGTACCCATATCCGCGGAATAAATCGATGAGTTCGTCATGGCTGATGCGATCGAGCACCGTAGGATTTGCGATCTTGTACCCATTCAGGTGCAAGATCGGGAGCACGGCGCCATCCTTCGCCGGATTAAGAAACTTGTTCGAGTGCCAGCTCGTCGCACATGCGCCAGTCTCAGCTTCGCCGTCGCCCACGATGCAGGCAACGATTAGGTCAGGATTGTCGAAGGCCGCGCCATACGCATGTAGCAGCGAGTAGCCGAGCTCGCCGCCTTCGTGAATCGAGCCGGGAGTCTCAGGAGCGACGTGGCTGGGAATGCCGTAGGGCCAGGAGAACTGTCGGAAGAGTCGCCGCAGTCCATCTTTGTTCTGCTCGATATGCGGATAGATTTCCGTGTACGAACCTTCGAGATACGTATGCGCGACTAATCCTGGACCTCCGTGACCAGGTCCGATGATGTAGATCATGTTGAGGTCGTTCTCAACGATGAGCCGATTCAGATGCGTGTAGATAAAGTTCAGACCCGCAGTCGTGCCCCAGTGACCGAGCAAGCGCGGTTTTATATCGTCGCGTGTGAGTGGCCGCTCCAGCAGAGAATTGTCTTTCAAATAAATCTGCCCGACGGTCAGATAATTGGCGGCTCGCCAGTAAGCATGCATCTTCCGGAGCTGCACGTCTGACAGTGGACGAGACGAAGTAGAAGAACATTGAGCAGATCCAACCGGAGTGTCTTCGAGCGTTTGCAGCTTCGGCATGTGCAATCCTCCGCTGTGTTCAGGATACTCGTTTCGGGTCAACGCATTTCACGGTCACGCTATGTGGAGTCTGTGGACCTACATGGACTTTGTGGACTAGGTGGACCGCAGCTTACATTTGCAGCATGCTCATCCTGGTCATGGGAGTGGCTGGTTCCGGCAAAACGCTGATTGGCAGCATGCTCGCCGAATCGCTCCATTGCATCTTCGCCGATGCAGACCAATTCCATCCCGCCGCCAACATCGAGAAGATGACTCATGGCGTGCCTCTCACCGATGCTGACCGCGAGCCCTGGCTGTTTGCCATGCGACATGCCATCGAGGGCTGGACCAATTCGGGACAGAACGCAGTACTCGCCTGTTCCGCACTAAAGCAGAGCTATCGCGATCTCCTTACAGCCGGCGTGCCGGCAATAATCGCCTATCTAAAAGGGAGTCCTGAGCTGATCTACACTCGCCTTGTCCAGCGACATGGTCACTTCATGAAGCCACAGATGTTATCAAGCCAGTTTGCCGATCTCGAAGAGCCAGGAGATGCAATTTTCATCGACATCGCGCAAGCGCCTGATCAAATCGTTACTGAGATTCGCCGCAGATTAGCGACGCGCGAAGTCGAAGCGGGTTCGGATCAGAACCAGCCGCTGCGGTAGGCGATCCACCAACTCACAAAGAGAAGCGGGATAGTCGCGATGATTCCCCAGACGAGTGGAAGCGCGAAGTCTGCAATCAGGCTCAGGATAATGAAAATCGCCCAAAAGATTTTTCGTTCCAATCAGTTCTTCCCCTTCTGAATTGTCAGCACTCCAGCGCCGCGGATTCCATCGTTCTTCAGGGCTTCGAGAGCTTCGTTCGCCTGTTCGAGTCTGAATGTCTGCACTTGCGTGTGAATCGGAATCTCGGCGGCGATGCGCAGGAAGTCGATTCCGTCCTGACGCGTGTTGTTCGCCACACTGCGGATGCGCCGCTCCCAATAAAGAAGATCGTAGGAGAACGAAGGAATGTCGCTCATGTGAATTCCACCCAAAACCAAGGTGCCACCGCGCTTCAGATTCTTTAGCGCTGCAGGCACGAGTTCACCTGCCGGCGCGAAGATGATCGCGGCATTCAGCGGTGTCGGAGGATCGTCATATGCTCCCCCAACCCATTCAGCTCCAAGTTCCGCTGCCAATTTGCGATGCTTCTCCTCGCGGGTGCAGACCAACACGCGATAACCCAGATGCCGCGCAACCTGAATGCAGACGTGCCCCGCCGCTCCAAATCCATAAATGCCCAGAGTATCTGCTGGCTGAAGTTCGGCCAGACGCAGGGAGCGAAAGCCGATGATCCCGGCACAGAGCAGCGGAGCTGCAGCCAGATCGCTGAACTGTTCCGGAATGGGATAAACGAACTTTTCCGGAGCGACGATGAATTCGGCGTAGCCGCCATTCACCGTCCAACCGGTGAAGAGAGCATTCGGACAAAGATTCTCGCGTCCGCGCGTGCAGAACTCGCAAACTCCACAAGTGCGATGCAGCCATGGCACACCAACGCGAGCGCCTGTCGCGTACCTGTTTGCCTCGGCGCCTGACCGAACTACTCGCCCGACTACCTGATGCCCGGGCACAACATTCGTCAGCTTTGGCGGGAGATCGCCTTCCACTACGTGAAGATCGGTGCGGCAAACACCGCAGGCACTCACCTGAATGAGCACTTCATCCCGTTCCGGCAGCGGCTCCGGAAGATCACGCTGGGCAAGCGGATGTGTTGCGATGGAGCCCGGATGTGGGAGAACCATCGCTCTCATTGCGCGGACCTTTGCTCAATCAGCCACACGTGAGTTCTAATCAAATGTAAATGCAAGTCAGCGCTACTTTCACTGATATCACTGTCGATAACTCTCCTCTGCGAATGTTTGTGGCAACGCCGCGCACGGAGAGCAAAAGCAGGTTTCCCGGCGTCATTTTTTATTCCGACATCTTTCAGCTTACGCCGCCGATGCTGCGCGCCTGCG
This sequence comes from Terriglobales bacterium, assembly GCA_035764005.1. Classification (NCBI taxonomy): domain Bacteria; kingdom Pseudomonadati; phylum Acidobacteriota; class Terriglobia; order Terriglobales; species Terriglobales bacterium. The sequence goes on along the minus strand of DASTZZ010000065.1, from coordinate 112,720 downwards.
TGCGTCTGGCGGGATATGGATTCGTAGTCGCGGCGCCGGAAATCTATCACCGCATTGAAGCACCGGGCACTGCCCTGCCCTTCGACGATTCCGGCAGAACTCGCGGCCTCGCCGACACCTCAAGGACTTCCGTTCAGGACTTCGATAGCGACTGCCGCGCCGTCCTGGACTTTCTCGCGCAGCATCCGATAGTGAGTCCCGCAAAGTTGGCTGCGGCCGGCTTCTGCATCGGCGGACACCTTGCGTTCCGCGCTGCCTTGCAGCCCGATGTTCGAGCTACAGTCTGCTTTTATGGAACAGGAATTCACGATGGGAGACTGGGTAAAGAGGAGGATGCCGGCTCGCTGCAACGGACCAAGGAGATCAAAGGCGAGCTGCTGATGATCTTTGGCGAAGCCGATCCGCACGTTCCCAAAGAAGGACATGAGAAGATTCGTGCCGCTCTGCAGGAAGGCGGAGTGAAGTATCGTGTGAAGCTGTATCCGGCGGAGCACGCGTTCATGCGCGACGAAGGTCCGCGGTACGATCCGCCATCTGCCGATTCAGCCTTCTCCGACATGATTCAACTGTTCCGCAGCAACTTCGGAGAAAGCTCGCCGGCGTGACAGCCCACGCGCTCGGTTCTGTACAATTCAAGGCTCGCTATGTCTAGACGGATTCAGATCATCCTGCTCGTCTTTGTCGCATTGGTTGGCATCCGCATTTTTCTCATCTATCGCGAGCGGAACGCGCCGGCGCCGGCTCCGAAGCAAGCGACGCCGAATCCAAACTTCAGCGCAGACAATTACGTGGTTCCCACGCAGGTTCACGCCTATGATCTGAAGTCCTCGAAGGAAGCGTTGGATGGCAAAACGGTCTGGCTGAAAGCGGGCAATCAGGTTTACTTCTATCCGTATAGCTCTGGGCGAGTAGACTTCAAACATCCCGCCGGCCTGCTGCCTCCGCTCGACAAGCTGCAGATCACGAATGTGATTCAGGCGACGTCGCCGAACGCCAAGGCTGAGGAGATAGCTCCCGGAGTTCGCGTTCGCGAGGAGCAGGTCTTAGCAGTCTTCCATCGACCAGATGACAAGAAGATGTACTCCGCGCCGATCGGCGGCAATCGCGGCGGTGATTACACGCTTTACATCAATGACATCTTCTACTTCGACGATCCGCATGAGTTATACAAGCATTGGCCTGCCGACGTGTGGAGCGCCATCAGCCAGCATCAGGCAAAGCAAGGGATGAATGAGCTGCAGGTTTCGATGGCTCTCGGCGTCGGCATTCCGCAAGGGAGTGGTGGGGAGTACGGCAATCGCACACTCGACTATGACAACAACGGCCATCCGGTGAAAGTCACCTTCGAACACAATCACGCCACCAGCGTGCAGAACGGCACGGGCTCGTAGATCAACAAAATCGCGGGACTAGTCGAGAAAGATGCAGACGCGCTCCAGTCTTAACAGATAGACTCCTCTGACTGGAGCGAAATTCCCATGATGATGGATTGGAACGCGTATCTCGCCGAACTGCTGAATACGATCGGAAAATTGGGACAACTTAGTCCCGACACAGTGCGCGGCTACCGAACTCTCAGCGATGCCGGGCAGAAGACCAATCACCTCGATGAAAAAACACGACAACTCATCGCGCTGGCAGTCGCCGTTACTACTCGCTGCGATGGATGCATCACGGTCCACACCTCAGCGGCGATGAAAGCCGGAGCCAGCAAGGAAGAAATCGCTGAAGCGTTAGGTGTCGCCGTCGCCCTTAACGCCGGAGCCGCGCTGGTCTACAGCGCCCGCGTGCTGGATGCCTATGCGGCGAAAAGCCAGCCGGAGCTTGCAGCAACAGCGAAAGAATAGTTTCCAGAGTGTCGGCCGCACTGCTGCATTACCGGTGATTCCGCCCGGCACCAGTTCCCGGTTCGTACGATACTGCTGAGATGGCTCGAAGCCGCGTCGCAGTCATGGGAAGCTACGTCGCCGATCTGGCGTTTCGCACGCCGCGCTTCCCGCGCTGGGGAGAAACGGTGATGGGAGCATCGTTCGCGCTTGGGCCTGGCGGCAAAGGCTCCAATCAGGCGGTCGCAGCCGCGCGGCTTGGCTCAGACGTCGTTTTCATTACCAAGTTAGGACAGGATACTTTCGGCGAACTCGCGCTGCAGACATACAAAGCAGAAGGCATCGATACCGAATTCGTCTTCCAGTCTGCCGAGCTTGCCACCGGCAGTGCAGCGATCATCATCGATGAACTCAAAGGTGAGAATGCGATCGTGGTGGTTCCGGGAGCGTGCTTCCACCTGAGTAAAGACGAGGTCAGCCGGGCGGAGAAGGCGATTGCCTCTTCCGCAATTTTCCTCACCCAACTCGAGTTGCCGATTGGAGTTGTCGAGCACGGGCTCCGTCTGGCACGTAAGCGGAGCGTGCCGACGATCCTCAATCCCGCACCCGCGCACGAGCTGCCTTCCAGCATTTATCCGCTTTGCGATTACTTGATCCCTAACGAGACCGAGGCCGGCGCACTCACGGGAATAGAGGTCAGCAGCCTTGCCGATGCGAACCTTGCAGCAGAAGCCTTGCTGCGGCGTGGCGCACGAAACGCGGTGATCACGTTGGGCGCCCAGGGCGCACTGGTGAAAAATGCTCGCCTCATGCAGCACATTCCAGCTTTCAATGCTGGACCTGTGGTGGAAACGACGGGAGCAGGAGATGCCTTCAGCGGCGGCTTCGCGGTCGCGCTCGCCGAAGGCATGGATATCGTTGCCGCCGCGCGTTTCGGCTGCGCCGTCGCGGGAATTTCCGTGACTCGTCCGGGAACAGCCCCGTCGATGCCCCAACGTTCTGAAGTCGAGAAGCTCTTAAAACAGCAGGCGTAGACGGTGCGGGCAAGGTCGTATTACTTCCTTAGTAACCCACGCGCCATGCATTTTGATCGCATTTAGGGCTATGTTGCGCTATTTTCCGCGTTAGAGCGCAATGGATAAGGTTGGACGTTACGAAATCATCGGCGAATTAGGACGCGGAGCGATGGGCGTCGTCTATCGCGCAATCGATCCTACGATTGGACGCACGGTCGCCCTCAAGACAACGCGCCTCGATGTCGATGCCATCGAGCGCGATGAACTGCTGCGTCGCTTCCGCAATGAAGCTCACGCAGCCGGTCAGATGAACCATCCCAACATTGTCACCATTCATGACGCCGGCGAGTGCGATGGTCTCTTCTACATAGCGATGGAATATCTCGAAGGCGAGACACTCCAATCCTTGATGGCAGAAACGCATCGTATTCCGACTGAGCAAATCATCGAGATCGCGAGGCAGGTCGCAACCGGTCTCGAGTATGCCCACTCAATGGACGTCGTGCACCGCGACATCAAGCCGGCGAACATCATGATCACGCGTCAGAAGCTGGCAAAGATCATGGATTTTGGCATCTCGAAATCGGTCGGCACGCTCACGCGAACCGGGCAGGTTTTCGGTACTCCTTATTACATGTCCCCGGAGCAGGTAATGGGCCATGCGGTCGACGGCCGATCTGATCTGTTCAGCTTTGGCGTCATCCTCTATGAGATGGTCACTGGAGCGCGTCCGTTCGGAGGCGACACCGTAGCGACCGTCATCTACAAAATCATCAACGAAACACCGCCCCCACCTTGTGATCTTCACGCACAGATCGATCCAGGGATGAGCGCCGTGATCACCCGCTGTCTGGAAAAGAAAACTGGGGATAGATACCAGACAGCAGCCGAACTGGCTGCTGACCTGGAGAATTTCTCGTCCTCATCCTTGCAGGCAGGCAAGCAGGCGGCAGCTATGGCCGCATCGAATGGTGCTCTTCAGCGGACGCAGGCAGTCGCCCTGGCCCAGGCAGCTCCGATTGCGACCAAACAACTACCCGCGATTAAGGCCTCGCAGGCTACTGCCGCAAACACCAGAGCAGCCGAGCGCTCGGTCAGCGGACCAGCACGCCCAGCGCTCTGGCTCAGAACCAAAAGAGGAGCCATATTGGCGTCCTCGGCTGCGTTTGTCCTGGGAGTCATGGTGACTCTCTATGGCGTGCGGCATCACCGAGCTCACCGCAAGCACCTACCAGGAGGGGCTACGATCATCGTCAACGTTCCTTCCAATCCGGCGAAGCATGTGCGCCGCGAACTTAGCGAAAAACGTGACGTTGAGAGTGTGCGTGAGTCTGACAGACCTGGTCCTTCGTCCGCTTCGCCTCCGAGGTAACTGTGATGCTCTGCGCTTCGCCCTCGGGTCCTCTAACGCCGCGTTTACAATGAAGCCACGCTCATGTCCAACCCTGGCGCGCTTTATCGGCCCTTCGATGAACTTGTAACCATCAAGATTTTGGGAAGAGAGTTCCAGGTTCCGAAAGACAATATGCTGCTGCGCGCCCTGCAATACCTCTCTCCCGACAACGTCGCCATGGGAAGGTTCTGCTGGAATGAGGAATGCCAGTATTGCCGCGTCTCCTACAAAGCATCCCCTGATAGCGCACCCCGCCAGGCGCTCTCCTGCAAGTTGATGGTGCAGCCCGGAATGGAAGTCGTCGAAGCGGCGAGCGAGATCCGCTACTGCCTTCGCGATCTCGGCCTCAAATAGCAACTCGTTTCGCAATGCAGAATTTCTGCAATGCGGTAAACGGCCTTTTCTCTTACTGACCTCTCTGGCTCCAAATATCTCGGTTCGCGCGTTGACTTTCACTGACGAAAGCTTTCACTAGCCAAACCAGGCGAGATCCACCGCCATCGAGAAAGTCTTGACAACGCAGGGACAGACGGTCTAAAACGTTTCAGCTTTTTTAAGTAAACGATTACTTAAGAAAGAAATTCGATTCCTCGGGCCCAAGCAGTAAAGCAGTTATCCGACCGCAATCCTTAGGAGCAAGGAGGGAAGATGATGGGTCGTTTCACCGATAAGACTCACAACGCGGTATCCCGTTTCACAACTAAACTGCCAAGCTGGAAGCATTTCGCAACGTGGTGTGCGTGTATGACGATGGTGGCCATACTCGCCGGCACTGCGCGAGCGCAGGACAACGCTTCAATCACCGGAACCGTAACCGATCCGTCGGGAGCAGCGGTGGTGAATGCAAGCATCACCATCACCAATGTCGCCACCGGCCAGGTACGAAATACAGTTTCGAACTCCAGCGGCGATTTTCTCTTCGCCAACGTCGGCGCAGGTCAGTACACGATGGCAGCAACCGCGCCGGGATTCCAGAAGTTCTCTCGGGCCGGAATCGTGATTCACGTGGCCCAGACGCTGGAAGAGAACGTTGGCTTTAAGGTCGGCAACACGCAGGAGACGGTCAACGTAGAAGCCGACGCTCTGCAGGTGCAATCGGAGACGAATGAAGTAAGCAGTCTCATCACTGGCCAGCAGGTGACGCAGTTAGCGACGAACGGACGCAACGTTACGGCCCTTGCAGCTCTCGGAATGGGCAAATCGAACAACCTTCCCACTTATGCAGGTCCCAATGCGCTCACGAGCGCGAATGGAATCAGCTTCAACGGAACGCGCAACACCCACAATGTCTATCTGCTTGATGGTGGCGAGCTGAACGATCGCGGCTGCGGTGGCTGCTTCAGTTCCCTACCCTCGATCGATGCGCTCTCCGAATTCCAGACACTCGACAGCAACTACAGTCCTGACTATGGCATCGGCTCTGGCGGACAGATCACGATGGTGATTAAGTCTGGAACGAAGAACTACCATGGTTCCATTTGGGAATTCAACCGAAACGAAGCCTATCAGGCGAATAACTACTTCCTGAATCAGGCAGGCAAAGCGCGTCCGAAATTCCGCCTGAACATCCCCGGCGGCAACTTCGGCGGACACATTGGAAACAACACATTTTTCTTTGTGAATGAGGAGTGGCGTCGGCAGATTCAGGGGAGCACGCCGAGTGTCGCAACCGCGATTCCTGCAGTAAATTTCCCGACATTAGGCCAGCCGTTCACTTATACCGTTCCAGCAGGTAAGACCACCCCAATAGTTCCTCAAACCAGCGATCCTGCCAAGCTGGCGCTCTACGCAGCTGACGGCCTGACGCCAGGACAGCCTTTTCCGAACAATACGATTCCGGCAAATCTGATCGATCAGAACGCGGTACGCGAGATGAATGCCGGTACCTTCCCCAAAGCGAACTTCGGCACGAATCAATACATATCGTCGATTCCGCAGGTGACCAACGTGCGCGAAGACGTGGTCCGGCTCGACCACAACATCGGCAGTAAGTTCCAGGCGATGGGCCATTACTTGCACGATGCAGTCAATCAGACCATTTATCCGCCGCTGTGGGGAAACAGCACCTACCCAACGGTAGGCTCGGCGATGCTCAATCCTTCGTGGTCATCCACTCTGAAGTTGACGCAAACGTACTCACCGAGCCTGCTCAACGAAACCAGCTTCCTCTGGAGTGGCAATACCATCAATCTGGATCCCATAGCCGGTCCGGGTGGCTCGTTTGTACAGCCGAGCGGTTGGTCCCAAACTACGTTTTTCCCGGCAGCCAATAATTTCGGCAGCCGCATGCCAGAGGTTGGGCTGGGAGCTCCGTACAACATTCGCTGGAGCTCCAGTTACTACCCATGGAAAAATTCCTATTTTGGCTATGAGCCGCGGGACGACGTCTCGTGGACTCGCGGCAAACACTCCTTCAAGTTTGGCTTCAGCTGGCTCCATGCGGTGAAGAATCAGGAGCTACAAGCCAATACGCAGGGAACAGCTAATTTCGGCAACGGGTCGTTTTCTAAAGATTCGTACATCAATTTCCTGCTGGGAGATGCCGATAGCTTCACCCAACTGCAATATCTCGCCGGCAAGCATTGGGTCAACAATAATTACGGCTTCTATGGCAACGACAACTGGCGCGTAACCCAACGACTAACCCTAAATCTAGGTTTGCGCTACGACGGTTTGCCGCATGCGTTCGAGCGCTATAACCAGTTCTCGAACTTCGTGCCGTCGCTGTACGACCGCAGCCAGCCGAATCCGATGAATCCCGACGGTACCCTGAATCCCGCAACACTGACCAGCTTCAACGGACAGAACTTCTATCTAAACGGGATTCGTGAAGCCGGCGTGAATGGCTTCCCACGCGGCAACGTGCAGGACAGCTTCTACACCTTCGAACCCAGATTAGGATTCGCTTACAACGTGGGTGGAGACGGCAAAACAGTCATTCGCAGCGGCGTTGGGATCTTCTACGAGCGCGTTCAGGGCAACGACGTATATAACGCTGCGTTGAACCCACCGTTCGCGTACCAGCCATCAGCGACGAACGTTTACTTCTCGAACCCGAACACGAGTGCGTTAACCGGACTTACCACATCCCAAACCTTCCCGTCGACAATGACAGTCTTGGGATACAACTATCGACCGCCGGGGACGGCAATGTTTAGCTTAGGCGTCCAACGGCAAGTGGCAACGTCTGTAGTAGCACAAGTGCAATACGTGGGTTCGCGAGGTTGGGACCAGAGCGACGATCGTGCAATCAATACGCTCCCGTGGAATGACTTTGCCGACCGTGCTCTTGTGGTCGCCGGACAGAAAAACGCAAATCTGGCTCGAATCTTCCCTGGCTACTCCAGCATCACGGTCGAGGAGAACGAGAGTAACTTTGCGTACAACTCGTTCCAAGCCGGCGTGCGCATGGAGAACCGTCATGGACTGACGGTACAACTGGCGTATACCTGGTCGCATGAAATCGATGAAGTCAGCAACGATCTCAACGCGGTTTCGAACCCATTTGACTTGTCCTATGATCGCGGCTCGGGAGCTCTCGATCGGCGTCATATCTTCAACGCTAACTACGTCTACGCGATTCCCTTCTTCAACAAGAGCGACAACAAATTCCTGCAGAAGACGCTTGGAGGATGGGAATTCTCCGGAGTTACAGTGGCACAGTCGGGCACCCCGATCAACATCCGCTACACCGGGGCCGATGTTCTCGGCTTAGGGGGCGGCGTAACCAATCGTGAAAACGTGATCGGCCCAATCGGGCTGCCGCACACAGTAAACGCCTGGTTTACGAAGAGCTCATTTGGGGACCCAGCCCCTCTCACTTTCGGCAACGCTCGCAAAGACGCGGTTGTTGGACCCGGGCTGTTCAACTTTAACCTCGCGCTGTTCAAGAACATCATCCTCACCTCGCGTGAGGAAGGTCCGAGATTGCAACTGCGCTTCGAGTCGTTCAATACCTTTAACCATACGGAGTTCAACGGTATTGATACCGGCTCTGCCGACGGGAACTTCGGAAAGGTGACTTCTACCTACGATCCTCGCGTTCTGCAGCTTGGCGCGAAGTTCAGCTTCTGATTTTCGACACGCACGCACACTTGGGCGCGACGGAAGTTCCGTCGCGCCTTTTTTGCAACCAAATACCCCCGGGAGAATACATGAGCCATTTTGGGAAATTCATATTAGCGGTCGCAACGACGTGCATCGGGATCCTCGTTTCCACCTCAATCGCGCAAGACACTTCCAACCTGCCGTACATGAATCCGAAGCTTTCCCCCGAAGAGCGGGCGACGGATCTGGTCCACCGCATGACTCTGGCGGAGAAAGCTTCTGAGATGCAGAACAACTCCGCAGCAGTGCCACGGCTCAAGATTCCTGCCTACCAATGGTGGAGCGAAGCTCTGCACGGCGTGATCAACGAGGGAGTGACTGAATATCCCGAACCGATCGGGCTTGCGGCCACGTTCGACGCGCCGGGCATTCACACCATGGCGGCCCAGATTGGCATTGAGGGGCGCATTAAGCATGTCCAGAATCAGCGTGAAGGGCATACCGGCATTATGGGAGGCCTGGATTTCTGGTCGCCCAACCTCAACATCTTCCGTGACCCACGCTGGGGTCGTGGGCAGGAGACCTACGGAGAAGATCCGTTTCTGACCGGCCGCATGGGTGTTGCTTACGTCACCGGATTGCAGGGCGACAACCCGAAGTACTATCTCGCGATCGCGACACCAAAGCATTTCGCAGTGCACAGCGGGCCTGAGCCTACGCGTCACTTTGCCGACGTCGACGTAAGCAAGCACGATGAGGTCGACACTTACGAGCCCGCCTTCCGCGCTGCGGTCGTCGAAGGAAAGGCAGGGTCGGTGATGTGCGCTTACAACGCAATCAACGGCCAGCCGGCCTGTGCCAACCAGTACCTGCTTCAGAACCAGCTACGTGGGAAGTGGGGCTTCCAGGGATACGTGGTCTCGGACTGCGATGCCGTGAGAGATGTCGCAGCCAATCATCGCTATCGCCCGACGCAGGCGCAGGGCGCGGCCATCTCCGTCATCCGCGGCATGGATAACGAGTGCGTGACCTTTACTTCCCGTTTTGGAGAGCCCGTGGACAAGGCCTATATCGATGCCGTCCAGCAAGGGTATCTACCCGAGAGCGACTTAGACACCGCACTCATTCGCCTCTTCACCGCGCGCATCAAGCTCGGCATGTTCGATCCGCCGGAGATGGTGCCCTACACGAAGATCGATGAGAAGGAGCTCGACAGCGCCGAACATCGCGCACAAGCACTCAAGCTCGCGAATGAATCCATGGTCCTGCTGAAGAACGACGGCCTTCTGCCGCTGAAACCGGGAATCAAGAAGATTGCCGTTGTTGGGCCGCTTGCTGACCAGACCAGACCGCTTCTCGGAAACTATGCGGGACAGCCAACGCATATCGTCTCCATCATGGATGGCCTAAAGGCTGAGTTCCCAAATGCGTCTATAACTTTCGTTCCCGGAACGCAGTTCCTGAGGACCGATGGAAGTCCAGTTCCAGATGCTCTGCTCAGCACTCCGGATGGCAAGCGAGGGCTTGAGGCCGAGTACACCGAAGGCATCCGCCGCGGACCGGCTGAAGGAGCGAAGCCCACGCCGCTCGTCACCCGCACCGAACCCAACGTGAAGCTAACCGAGACCAACCTGCCGCCGGAAGTCGCAAGCAAGAAGACCTTCGGAGTGCAATGGACGGGATTCCTCACACCCACGGAATCGGGAGACTTCCTCCTTGGCATCCGCTGCCAGGGATTCGGAAGGCTTACCGTCGATGGCAAACCAGTAGCAAGCGCGTTCGGCGGTGGTACTCGCGGACTCTCGGCGGGCGTAGGCCGCGTCCACCTTGAGAAGGGCCGCAAGGTCGCGCTGGAGATTTCGTACGGAACCAGGAACAGCGCACCGCGTGCGGAACTGATCTGGACGAAGGCGAACAATGCGCCTTCGGCGGAAGCGATCGCTGCCGCGAAGAACGCAGATGTCGTGATCGCTGTCGTGGGAATTACCAGCCAGCTTGAGGGCGAAGAGATGCCGGTCAGCGAGCCCGGATTCCTCGGCGGAGACCGCACCAGCATTGACATGCCCCAACCGGAAGAAGACCTGGTGGAAGCGGTCGCAGGAACCGGCAAGCCGGTTGCCGTCGTTCTCATGAACGGCAGCGCTCTCGCCGTCAACTGGATCAGCGAACATGCCAATGCTGTTCTTGACGCATGGTATCCGGGCGAAGAAGGTGGCACGGCAGTCGCTGAAACTCTAAGCGGGAAGAACAATCCAGCCGGCCGGCTGCCCGTTACCTTCTACAAGGGAGTCGATCAGTTGCCAAATTTTGAAGACTATGGGATGGCGAACCGGACCTACCGTTACTTCACTGGTAAGCCACTCTATCCATTTGGTTACGGCCTTAGTTATACGAAGTTCAGCTACAGCAATCTCAAAGTGCCGACGCAGAGTACTCCCGCGGGTCAGCCTGTAGGCGCCGACGTAACAGTGACTAACGCGGGCAAAGTCGCAGGCGATGAGGTTGTGCAACTCTATCTCAAGTTTCCAGCGGTGAAGGGCGCGCCCCGCGTGGCCCTGCGTGGATTCGAGCGCATTCATCTCGATCCTGGGGCAAGCCGACAGGTTCATTTCGATCTCAGGCCACGCGATCTGGGCATGGTCACCGAAGAGGGAGATCCGATTATCCCTCAAGGCGACTACACCATCAGCATCGGCGGCGGCCAGCCCGATACCGGAGCCCCAGGCGTAAGCGGCCAGTTCCAGATCGATGGACAATACGCGTTGCCGGAATAGAGCTGAAGAGAGATTAAGTACAAGTAATTAGGAGAGGGACAATGAAGCAGATTGGGATCACATTAATAGTTTTGTTCGCCATCTTTTGCTGTGCTCAGGAACCCGGCGATTTTCACTCGGCTTCAACCAACGTGTGGGGAGCGGAATATCCCAAAGTTGATAGTGCAGGAAGAGTGCAAATTCGCGTTAAAGCCCCTGATGCAACGAAGGTCCGGCTCAACTTTTGGAGTGGACCAAAAGTCGATATGCAAAAAGAGTCAGACGGATTCTGGACGTTCACTACTGAACCTCTCGTTCCCGGTTTGCACTATTACACAGTGAACATCGATGGAGCTGATGTCAGCGACACGAACAGTGAGGCATTTTTTGGTGGAGGTAAATATGCAAGCGCCGTTGAGGTCCCTGAGCCTGGGAGCACGTATTACTCACCAGAAGACGTGCCCCACGGCCAGGTGCGCGAAGTCTGGTACAACTCCAAAGTCACAGGAACGTGGCGACACGCGCTAGTCTATCTGCCGCCGAATTACGACACGCAAACCAAAATGCGTTATCCGGTGCTCTATCTCCAGCATGGTGGAGGCGAAGACGAGACAGGCTGGATTCGACAAGGCCGTGCGAACTTCATTCTCGATAATCTGATCGCGGCGAAGAGTTGCAAACCGATGATCGTGGTGATGGCATATGGCTATGCGCGACGCGCCGGACAAGCTCCGCCCGATCTGACAGGAAAGCCCTTCGGATCGCCCGAGATGATGAAAGCCATGCGTGACATGTCTGCCGCATTCGAAGACGATCTTACGCAAGCTCTGATTCCCTTCGTCGATTCCACGTTCCGCACCATTGCGGATCGCGATCACCGTGCCATGGCCGGTCTTTCCATGGGAGGCATGCAGACATTCCAAACTACTTTCGATCATCTCGATCTCTTTTCTTACATCGGGGGATTCAGTGGCGCAGGCGGAATGCTGATGATGGGAAACAGGAAACTAGATCCCAAAACCGACTACAACGGAGTACTCGCCGATCCTGCTGCGTTTGCGAAGAAAGTACATCTTCTTTGGGTTGGAGTGGGTACCAAAGAGCCTGAGAGGATGCGTGCAGGACTGTTGCGGCTGCATTCGTCTCTTGAAGAAGCAAACATTCAGCACGTCTTCTACGAATCACCGGGCACAGATCACGAATGGCAGACGTGGCGTCGCGATCTCAAGGATTTTGCTCCAAGGCTCTTTCAAGACAAAACAGCTGCTAAGCAGGAAGTAGCTCGACGCTGATATACAAAGAATCGTGCTTGGCATTGCACCTGCTCTGTCGAACAGCCGACAATTGCATATGCTCTGCTTCATAGCTTTCATTGTGCGATTGACGCTCTGCAGCGCAATGGCCGTAGTCACGGTCATCGGGTTGCCTGCACATGCGCAAGATCATACAGCGGCCGAGCAAAGGCAAACTGCCATCGCTCTCGAACAGGCCGGCAGAAATGCTGAAGCCGAAAACGCTTGGCGCGCCCTGCTGAAATTGCAGCCAACTAGCGCCGAGGCCTACGCTCATCTCGGCTTTCTCGAATCGCAGCAGCAGCGCTATGCGCAGGCGATCCCACTCTATCGGAAAGCCCTGGCTCTGGCTCCGCATATGCCTGCACTGCGCATGAACTACGGACTCGCGCTATTCAAGGCCGGCGAGCTTAAAGATGCCCTCGCTACCTTTGAAAGCTTGCTGAAGGAGCAACCTCCTTCGTCGCCGGAAGTGCAGCGATTGAAGACCCTGATCGGCATGTCCCACTATGGGCTGAAGCAATACGCAGCCGCCGTTCCCTATTTGAAACAAGCGACGGAAACCGAGCCACAGAATTTGCCCTTTCGTCTGCTGCTTGCGCATAGTTGTCTGTGGTCGAAGCAGTATCAATGCGTGCTCGATGTGTATCGAGAGATCCTGAACCTGAACGCCGAATCCGCCGAGGCTGACATGCTTGCGGGCGAAGCGCTGGACGAGATGCAGGACCACTCCGGCGCCATCGAGCAATTTCGTAATGCAGTCAAAGCGAATCCGAAAGAGCCCAACGTTCACTTTGGACTTGGCTATCTCTTGTGGACTCAAGGCCAGTATGACGGAGCAGCACGCGAGTTCCAGGCGGAACTCGACAATGTGCCCAGGAATGCACAGGCCATGGCGTTCCTCGCCGACTCACAAATAAAGCTGAACCATCCGGAGATTGCACGACCATTGCTGCAAAACGCGATCCATCTCAGTCCACAGATGCAGCTGGCACACCTCGATCTCGGAATTGTCGAAGCCGACATGGGACACAATGCGGCCGCGGTGCGCGAACTCAAGCTGGCAGTAAAGCTGAGTCCGAACGATGTAAGAGCTCATTACCGTCTCGCGCGTCTTTATCAGAGCATAGGAAGAAAACAGGAGGCGACTGCGGAGTTCGAGAAAACCAAGACGCTGACAAAAGCAGCCGATGAGTCTGTTTTCAGCCAATTGAAAAAGAATAGCCGGCCTGGAGGTGAGGGCCCGATAAAGGCGGACCGTTCAACGAATAAGTAACTGCTGCGCCAATACTGATCAGTGGGCCTCCTTCAATCCAGACATTCTGGCATTGCAGGATGCGCGCCTCCAGGGTGAACGTTCTCGAACAAGCGGGGACATTTCTATTTTGGTAAACAAGGGGACATTTCTAAATTGGTATGACAATCTGCTGGCGCGCCTCTGTCCAAATCGCCGCCAATGTCTTACACTTCCCCGTTCACTTATGCGGCCAATTCTTTGCTCTGTACTCCTGCTCGCATCTGCATTCGCCCAACAATCTGCTAAGCAAACTGTTCAGGAAAAACTGGGCTATCCTGCCTCGGCTCGTCTGCTCATTATTCATGCCGATGATTTCGGCATGGCGCACTCGGTCAATCGCGCGATCACGCAGGCACTTGAAAACGGATGGGTGACTTCCTCGAGCATCCTGGTTCCGTGCCCGTGGCTTCCCGAGGTGGCACGCTGGGCGCAGGCGCATCCGCAGGCCGATTTGGGAATTCACATGGCCCTAAACAGTGAATGGACCGATTTCCGCTGGGGGCCGGTGAGCCCGCGCGACAAAGTTCCCAGCCTGCTCGATCAGCAAGGCTATCTGCCGCTGCTCGAAACGCAGGTAGCACAACAGGACAAGCCCTCGGAAGTTGAGATCGAGCTGCACGCGCAAATCGATCGAGCGCGCAGCCTGGGCATTCCGCTTAGCCATCTCGACACGCACATGGGCGCGTTGCTCACCACTGCCGACTTGATTCGCGTCTACCGCAAGATCGCGGAGGACTACAAGCTGCCGATCCCGCTGAAGCGCACGCGGAATGTCGATGAGAGCACGCTGCGTCCATCCGAAAGCCTGGTCGATGAAGTTCTGCAGATCTCTCCCAGCGTCGCTCCACATCAATGGTTGAAAACCTACGAGAACATGCTGCAGCCGTTAGGGCCTGGCGTCTATGAGTTGATTGTTCACCTCGGCTTCGACGACGACGAGATGCGCGGCGCCACATGGAATCATCCGAACTGGGGAGCGGCATGGCGGCAGCACGATTTCGACATGGTAAGGAGCCCAGAGTTCCGCCATTTCCTCAAAGATCAGCGTTTCGTTCTCGTGGGCTGGAAGGATCTGGTTCGCACACTGAAGTAAAAAAACACCGGGGTTAACACGAAGTCAAAACCAAGTTCACGAAGACGAAATCTTATTCCGTGACCTTGTTGTTGCCTTCGTGACCTTCGTGTCAACCCCCCGGCCACTTAATCAGGAGGAAAAACTTGTATTCCTGTAAATCCTTAATAACCTGCATCCTCATCTTCTCGTTTCTTGAATACGGTACAGCTCAACAAACCGCAACATCCACGACCAATGCGCCGAAGGCATACATCGGCTACACCACCGACTCTTCCCGCACCGAGCAACAATGGGAGCAGAAGTTTCGCGCCATTCCCGATCCCAACATCCTGCGCGAAAACATGCGCCGACTGAGCGCGTATCCGCATAACGTCGGCTCGGCGTACGACAAAGAGAATGCCGACTGGATGCTATCGCAGTTTAAATCCTGGGGCTTTGATGCCCAGATTGAAACCTTTTACGTGCTCTTCCCTACGCCTAAGGAGCGAGTCGTCGAGCTGGTCGCGCCGACGAAGTTTCGCGCCAAGCTGCAGGAGCCGCCGGTCCCCGGCGATCCCACTTCGGGACAAACCCAGCAACAACTGCCGACTTACAATGCCTACTCCGCCGATGGCGACGTGACTGGGCCGCTCGTCTATGTGAACTACGGAATGCGCGATGACTACGACCAGCTCGATCGCATGGGCATCTCCGTAAAAGGCGCAATCGTGATCGCCCGTTACGGGGCCGGATGGCGCGGCATCAAGCCCAAAGTCGCATATGAGCATGGCGCCAAGGGCTGCATCATCTACTCCGATCCCTCCGACGACGGCTATGTGCCCGGCGACGTATTCCCAAAAGGGGCCTATCGTCCCAAAGACGGCGTGCAGCGCGGCAGTGTGGAAGATACCGACTACCCCGGCGATCCGCTCACCCCTGGTGTTGGCGCAACCAAAGACGCCAAGCGGCTGTCTATCAGCGAGAGCAAGGTCATCGAAAAGATTCCGGTGATTCCGATCTCCTATGCAGATGCGCAACCGTTGCTCGAAGCGATGGGCGGGGAAGTGGTTCCCGATAAGTGGGCCGGAGGACTTCCGATCACCTATCACATGGGCCCCGGCCCTGCGCAGGTACATCTGGTGATGAAGTCGAATTGGGACATCAAGCCGGTCTACGACGTGATCGCGCGCATTCCCGGCTCGACGTATCCCGACGAGTGGGTAATCCGCGGCAACCATCATGACGCTTGGGTGAACGGCGCCGACGATCCCATTTCAGGAGCATCTGCGGTGCTCGAAGAAGGCCGCGCTCTTGGCGAACTGCTGAAGCAAGGTTGGAAGCCGAAGCGCACCATCATCTATTGCCTGTGGGACGGCGAAGAGCCCGGCCTGCTCGGCTCAACCGAGTGGGTGGAGACTCACATCAAGGAACTGCAGCAGCACGCGGTGATGTACGTGAATTCTGACGGCAGTGGCCGCGGCTTCTGGCGCGCCTCGGGCGATCATCGCCTGGAGCGCTTCATCAACGATGTGGGCCACGACATACAAGATCCGGAGAAGCCGAACCTTTCTGTCTGGCAGCGGGCGCGTTTGCAGCGTATTTCTCGCGCAACCGCCGAGAGCGACCGCGGAGATCTGCGTAGCTCGAGTGAGCTGCGCATCAGCGCGCTTGGCGATGGCTCAGACTACGCGCCGTTCCTCGATCACGCCGGCATAGCGGCGCTCAACATCGGATTTGGCGGCGAAGGCGGAGGCGGCGTCTATCACTCTATCTACGACGATTTCTACTGGTACACGCACTTCTCTGATACCAAGTTCGTGTATGGCCGAGCGCTAGCACAGCTCGGCGGCTCAGCCGTGATGCGCATGGCCGATGCCGAACTGATTCCTCTCAGCTTCGGCGATGCCGCCGATACCGTGGCTCGATATGTGAAAGAGGTTGAGACGCTGCTCAAGACCGAGCAGGACAAGCAGGCGGAAGTCAATCGCGAGCTTGACGAAGGCGCCTACGACGCGGTGTCGGATCCGGAGCATCCGACCGTAGCTCCGAAACGGGAAGACGTTCCGCCCTTCATTAATTTCGCACCGCTAGAAAACGGCAGCGCGGCAATGAAGCGCAGCTCCGACCATTTCGAGACAGCGTTGACCAAAGCCCAGGAAAAAGGCGGCGCGGCGTACGCGAACAGCAGCATTCAGCAACTCAACCAGAAGCTGATCGAAGCTGAGCGCGGTTTCCTCGACGAAAACGGCTTGCCCGAGCGCCCGTGGTTCAAGAACCAGATCTACGCGCCCGGCGCCTACACCGGCTACGGCGTAAAGACGCTGCCCGCAGTCCGCGAATCCATCGAGCAGAAGAAATGGCAGGAGGCCGATCAAGGCTCGCAGACCATCGGCCGCGTGCTGGAGCACGAGGCGCAAATGATCGAGGACGCGGCGAAGCAGTTGGAGGGCATGGAGCAGGGGAAGTAAGTTGGGTTAAGTGAAGATCACTATTTGGATATTGTCATCCCTCGGGCCGCCGACATGCGCGCATCATTTCGAAGAGTTGGTGTGCGGCCCGGGGGATCTGCTTTTCCTGACGAAGTGAAAGACAGCAGATCCCCCGCGCAGCAAAGCAAATTCTCTCAGCGTAAGCTTCGTCGCGGCTGCGCGAGGGATGACAGTGTTTGGGAATGGAGGCAGTGTCTATGAGGCGCGATATTTATAAGACGAAGCGATGTTTATCGAGTAGAGGTGCTGGACTGAAGCGCCTTCCGCAACTGTCCCAAACTGGCACGCACGCTCTCCGTCGTACCACCAACGCCGATGCGAACGCGCTGCGGATCCTCGAAAAACTCGCCGGGCACAACGCTCAACTCGTACTCTGAACGCAAGCGCTCCACGAATTTGCCAGCATTTCCTCTGACTCGCGGAAAGACAATCGTGCCATGTTCCGGCCAGAAGTATTCGAGCACAGATTGGGATTCGAGAACTTCGCGCAGGAGCTTGCGATTGTCATCCAATCGCTTCTTCTGTTTGGCCGCGATTTGATGGAGCTTGTGGAACGCAATCACTCCCATTAACTCTGCAGGATGAACGTTCGTTCCCATGTGCAGGTCCTCAAAGTGACGGATGCGCTGCACGATCTCTGGCGAAGCGAGCACCCAACCGCAGCGGATGCCGCTCAGCCCGTAGGCTTTCGTCAGGCTGTTGGTGCTGAGAAAAACTTCAGGATCAATATGGAACGCGCTGCGCGGATGCTTTTCCCACAGCATCTCCAGATAAACTTCGTCGACGATCACCCGCGCGCCAACTCTCTTCGCGATCTCGCCGATCTCGCGCAATGTCGATTCTGACGTGAGCGCGCCAGTGGGATTATGCAGATTGCAGAGCACAATCAATTTAGTGCGTGATGAGATCTGCCGGCGCAAATCATCGACATCGATCCGATAGTCCAACGAGGCCGGACGCTGAAAGCGCTTGATGTCCAAGCCGAGATAGCGCGAGGTGTCGAGCAGCAAAGCATAGGTAGGCTGCTCTACCAGAATCTCATCGCCAGGGTCCGTGCAGGCAGCGAGCGCGAAGTAATTCGCCATCGACGTTCCCAAAGCGGTAATCACGCTCTCCTTCGGCACGCGATAGCGCTCAGCGATCGCGTGATCCAGAGGCGCGTAGCCATATCCGGCCGGAGGATTGATTTCGAGTTGATCGATGGTTATCCCAAGCTCGGCCATGGTGAAGCTGGCCATGCCGCTGGTAGCGAGGTTGTACTTCGCTGCCGAACGCAGCTTCGCGAACTCCATGTAGCTCGAACGCGCTTGCGTGCGAACGGGAATCACTTCGAGAGATTGATGTGTCGCCATAAAAAGAACAGCGGAATTCCGGAGACCAGAATTGCCACTCCTATGAGTGTATTCGAGGGATAACGCGCAACTGTATTGACGACGACCAGCGCGCAGACGATGCAGAAGATTGCCGTACTCCAGGGATGACCGGGCATAAGAAAATCAGCTTCGCCGACTCGGCGACGGCGAAAGACGAACAAACATCCGGCAGAAAGCCCGAAGAACACCCAGTCCATCGAAACGACGTAGTTCAGAATCTGCTCGTAGCGGCCGGTCAGCATAATGACCATCGTCCAGACGGTCTGCAGCACGATGGCGAGGACTGGCACCCGCGTCGTTGGATGAACGCGAGCCACGCTGCGGAAGAAGGCTCCGTCTTCAGCCATCGCGAAATAGACCCGCGGAGCGGTAAGGATTCCCTGACTTAGGAATCCCAAAGTGGAGATGGCGATGCCGCACGCGATGATGGTGCTGCCGACGTTGCCCAGCGCAGCTCCCATCACTGCAGAAGCAGGAGTGCGCGTGAGCGCCAACTGCGCAGGACCGAGCGCACGCAGACAAACCAGACTCACGCTCGTGTACAGCGCGATAACTCCGATCACGCCGAGCAGAAGTCCGCGAGGAAGGTCGCGGCGCGGGTCGCGCAGTTCGCCGGCGACGAAGGGTGTCGTCTGCCATCCGCCATAAGCGAAGAGCACGGGAACCATTGCGGCTCCGAATTCGGAGAACAGGCTTAGCGATGCCGGCTTGTCTGAAATGGGAACCCAGTGGAGCTGCGCTGACCGCACAAACATGAATCCGCAGCCGACGAGAAAGGCGATGGCAGCGATTTTCATCACCATCAGCGCGCTCTGCACTGTGCTGCCGGTCTTCACGCCAAGGCAATTCAGAACTGTGAGGATTCCAAGCGCAACAACTCCGATTCCGGCCTCGGACAGGCGCCATCCGGTTAGTTCCAGAAAGTAGCGCGCGAACGTGACCGTCACCGCCGCCATGCCACCGGTCTGGATAACCAGCAGCAGCGTCCATCCGTAGAGGAATCCGAACAGCGGATGGTAAGCTTCGCGCAGATAGGCGTACTGGCCGCCGACCTGCGGGAGACGCTGTCCCAATTCGGCATAGATGAAGGCGCCGGCAAGCGCAATCACGCCGCCTACGACCCACGCACCGAGAATCAACGTTGGCGTGTGAACCTGCTGGGCAACAACGTACGGATTGATAAAGATGCCCGAGCCGACGATGCCGCCCATTACCAGCATGGTCGCGTCGAACAGTCCAAGTCGCCGCGCGAGCGAAGTGTTGTCATTCCGAACCGGCTGCAGTTGCCGGTGAGGAATCCCTATCCCTACCATTGCCCTGAAGGTCCTCCAATGAACTCCCGAGTCACACCACGGCCAGATTGCAAGCAAGCTGACTCGTACATCTGGTTCCGGTAAGCGGATGGAAATCTATAGGGATTCCTCACCGGCAAAGACAGCCGGTTCGGAATGACAACAAAAACCCTCCGTGGTGAAAAGCATGGTCATACGCGCTCGGGCTCGGTCGGTGAAATCTGGATTCTTACTTCTTTGATTCCCAGAATGGGATGCTTCGCTCTAAGCGTCACGCTTCCCGGCTCCTGCTTGGCGCGAATCCAGACGGCACCGCCTCCTCCGACCAAGCTGAACGGATTCTCGCCGATGATCTCGGCCGGGCCATCAAGGCTTAGCTCGATCGAAGCGGTCGAATAGCGGCGCAGATTTCCGAACTCATCGGCCACGCGCATGATCACGCGCGTGCAGTCGGCGCCGTCGGCAATAAGCGTCGTGTCATCGGGCTTGACCACGAACTCCTGATCGACTCCGCTGTGCGAGAACTGCTTCTCCACAACTTTCCGGCCGCCAATGTAGCCCTCAATGCGCAACGGACCTTTATCGGTGTGGCGATATGCATGATTCAGCTTCACCGTGAAGGGCGGATGCGGGAGATTGCCGAAGGTCGTGCGATCTGGATCGGCTTCCGCGGTAAGACGATCGCCGCTGTAGAACTTGAGGTGATCGCAGTTGGAGCACACGATAGCCGCCTCCGTCGCTTGACTGTAATCATCCACCGCCGACCATTGAAAGGCGGGTTCGAGAATGATTTCTTCCGACGGATCGCACTGCGAAGCGTAGAAGTACGCCGCAGGCTTGGGCAGACGGAAAATGTCGCTCACGCCGTGATAGCAGATGCGATCGCCCGAACCGAACTCCTCGTGAGTGTCATAGTCAAAGGCGCACCAGCCGAGTCCGCCGGCGTACTGCGGATTGGTCGCAAGCTGGTTGTGCACGCGCGCGTGCCGGCGGATGTGCTCGGCCAGGCGCTCGCCGGTGTCATACATCTTGGTCGGATAAGTGTGGCCGACGAATTCCGTATTGAGATAGCGCGGATGATTCGGCGGACGCAGCGGGAATCCGAAGTCGTTC
This sequence comes from Terriglobales bacterium, assembly GCA_035764005.1. Taxonomy (NCBI): domain Bacteria; kingdom Pseudomonadati; phylum Acidobacteriota; class Terriglobia; order Terriglobales; species Terriglobales bacterium. Next base: position 91,775 of record DASTZZ010000065.1, on the reverse strand, counting down.
ATAGTGAAGACATCTTCGAGAAATTCCGAGTCGTACAGGTAGCGCACGCCTCCGGTCTGCCGCGTGGAATCGAGCGAATGCGCGAGCGCGTTGGTCTTGGTGTAGAAGTCGTGTGAGTCCTGCGACTCGTTGATGCGCACGCCCCACAGAATGATCGAAGGATGGTTCCAATCGCGGCGAATCATTCGGCCAACGTTGTCGATCGAAATCTCCTGCCACTGCAGGTCACCGATATGCTGCCATCCGGGTATTTCCTCGAACACCAAGAGTCCAAGCTCGTCGCAGGCATCGAGAAAATACGGCGATTGCGGATAATGCGAAGTGCGCACGATATTGCACTTCAATTCCCGTTTCAGGATGTAAGCATCGCGGCGCTGCGGACGCGCTCCCATCGCTTGTCCAACAAATGGGAAGGTCTGATGCCGATCGAGTCCACGCAGCTTGATGATTTCCCCATTCAGCTCGAACCCATGATCGGTGAACTGCGCCTGGCGGAAGCCGATGCGGCGGCTGTCTTCATCGAGTACCGAGTCGCGCTGCTTCAGGCGAACAACGACCGTGTAGAGATTGGGATTGTTCAAATCCCATTTCCGAACTGAACCCAGATTGCTGAGCGTGACGTCGTATGCAACCGGCTCCTGCGTAGCGGCTCCGCCCGGGATGTTCTTGGTCGCATGCGCAACCACGCGATCGCCGTCGCGCAGCTCAGCTTCCAGCGTAAGCGAGCCCTTATCCGGCGCGAGGCGCGCGACAAAGCAGGAAACGTCCACGGAAGGATGGTCGGTCAGCACATCGCGTGGTTTGGCGAAGATGTTCTCAAGATAGGTAGGCTGCACGAGGCGCAGACGCACATCGCGATAGATTCCGCCAAAGGTCAGGTAATCGATCAGACCGCCGAAGGGAGGGATGTCGGGACGCTCAGTGGAGTCGAGTTCCACGGCGAGGAGATTATCGCCCTCCCAGTTGATATGCGGCGTGAGATCAAACGAGAACGGCGTGTAACCGCCCTTGTATTCGCCCAGACGCTGGCCGTTGATCCACACGGTTGAGGCGGTCATCGCGCCATCGAAGTCGACGAACACATGCCGCCCGCGCGCTTCCGGCGGCAGACGGAATTTGCGGCGATAGATGGAAACGAACTCGTATGACTTCTCGTCGAAGTCATGCCACGGCAGCATTTTGTTCGTGTGCGGGACGGTGACCTGCTCGAACTTCGAATCGTCGAAGTCGGGGGCGGTGTCGTTCTGTGCGCGCTGCGGACTGAAGCGCCAGTTGCGGTTGATCGAGAAGACCGTCCGGCCTGTCGCGCTCGCGGGAGTGCCGAAACTTTCAGGCAAAAGTGAAAACCCGGCAAGCGCGACGGAGCCCGCCTTAACGAAATCTCTTCGGTTCATGATGCCTTTCCCAGTGAGATTGTGAGCGGGCCAGTGTTTCAAAACGAAGAGCGGATTGCAACAGAACCGTCTCCGCTAGGCGATGGGCCGGAGCTGGCCGAATGGCCAGCTCCGGGCGTAGCGACACCTGTAAACTGCGCAGCCAAGCGCAGCCACAAAACACGCGGCTGCCCCATTCGGCTAACCGCCGACGGTTCTGTTGCGCCCTTCACTTGCATGTATCGAAACGAAGCCCTACATTAGTTCGCATGACCGACGTTCGACCGCACAACGAAACTCCCGGCAATCCCTTCGAGTTTGGCATCACGCTGCTCATCTGCGTGGCCATCTCCGCCACCATTGCTCTCCTCATTTGCGGCGTCGCTTTCCTGTACTGGAAATAGATTCCCAGAATGGCCGCTCCGCTCGTCCACTGGCCGCAAGGCACGACTGTCAACGTAGAGATTTTCTGGCGCTGGCTGCACATCGTGAGCGCGATCCTGTGGATCGGCTTCCTTTATTTCTTCAATCTGGTCAGCACGCAATTTGCGGCAGCGCTTGATCCGCAGATACGCCCGCGCATTTTGCCGCGACTGATGTGGCGCGCGCTCAACTGGTTTCGCTGGAGTTCGCTGGTCGCAGTCCTCTCCGGCTTCGCCTACTTCGGGCAAATCGCCGGAGCGGAAGCCAAAAACGGAAATGGAAACGCCGGAGCATTCTTCCTGAGCTGGCTGGTGATCTGGGTCGTGGTCTGGATCATCTTCTATGCGCTGCTGCGATCCGGAAACAAGCCACTGCTGTTCATCGCAACCGCAATCGTGATGATCGTCGCCTCGTGGTTGTTCCTCCGCCTGAACGCACATGGCTGGGAGAGCAATCGTTCACTCTCGATTGGTATCGGTGGCGGCATGGGACTTTTTCTGCTGCTGAATGTATGGGGGATCGTGTGGCGCGCGAATAAGAAAATCCTGCGCTGGATGGAATCAGAAGGCGCAAGCACCACATCGATGCCGGCCAATCTCATGGCAGTCGCGCGTCAATCTGCGCTGACCTCCCGCTTCAGTTTCTACCTCACCTTCTTCATTATCTTCTTCATGGGTGCAGCCAGCCACTTTCCCCTATTCGGGGTATAACACTGAAAGCGCCAAGCAGCCCGCGCAGCTTCATCCGTTAATGTGTCGGATGGCCTTAGTAGAAAAGATATTTGCGCCACTTCTGGTCAGAGCGGCCGATCATGCGCATGATGTGACGGCTGGTGTGCAGGCTGAAGGCGCGGGGCTCGCGCATCAATCGCATGTTGATCTCGCCTAGCAGGTGGTTGCCTTTGCGATGATTGCATGGATGGCAGCACGCCACGAGGTTTTCCCAGGTTGACACACCGCCGCGCGAGCGTGGAATCACGTGATCGAGGGTGAGCTCGGCGGACGAGAGCACGACGCCGCAGTACTGGCAGGTATTGCGGTCACGCAGAAGAATGTTCTTCCGCGAGAGCGCTCGCGTCTGATGCGGAATGCGGCGGTACTCGAGTAGACGAATCACCGATGGCAGCCGCATCGCCAGCCGCGCTGAATGCAGAAAGTGTCCGTTCTCTTCTTCGGTAATCGCTACACCCTTCAGAACGAGGACCAGAGCACGGCGCGCGGCGCAAATGTTGATCGGCTCATACGAGGCATTCAGGACGAGAACCGGCGACTGCATCGGCAGGCGTCCATTGTCGCTGGGCACAACGTGAGTCGCCAGCGCAGCAGGGGAGCCGGGATGCACTGGCTGCGCATGATGGCCGGCGTGACGATGCGACAGTGGATTGTGTCTCGACATGACCCTCGTTATCCAGCAAGCGCCTGTGCGGCGGCCTGCTCCTCCTGTGCTTGCCAAGATGCAGCGTATGCTGCCCCGCTGCCCATCTTCATCTCGACCTGCGACCGATAAACCCTGGCGACCGTTGCGACCACTACCTTGCGCGCTCCTGCTTTGCGCAGCACGCGAGCGCATTCGTTGAGCGTCGTGCCTGTGGTATAGACATCGTCGATCAGCACCACCGTACGATCGCGAAGCTGATCAGGCTTGGCGACCATGAAAGCGCCGCGCACGTTCTCGCGGCGCTGATGGCGGGTTAGCCCAGTCTGGGAAACCGTCGGGCGGACCCGCTGCAAAATTCCGCCGCGAACTGTGAAGCGATCCCGATGCAGATAATCCGCTGCGCTGTGCGCGATCAATTCCGACTGGTTAAACCCGCGTAACCGCTGCTTGATTCGATGCAGCGGCACTGGAATCAGGAGCACCGGATCAGCGCCCGCAAACGACCGTTCTGCGATTGCCTGCGCCAGCTTCGCGCCGAGAATGTTTGCTGCCGGCCTGAGTTGCTCATACTTGAGCAGATGAATGAGCTTGCGCAGCGCGCCGTCATATCCGCCGAACGACAAGGCAAAATCAAACTCCGGATGCGCGCGCCGACACAGCGGACATATGGGCTCCGCTTCAGGTGACGCCACATCGAGAGCCTCTCCGCAAATAAAACAGCCGTTAACGTGTGCGCGCTTAAGAGAATCGATACAGGAATCACAAACTGGGATTCGCGCAAGTCGAACGAGAGGCTGCTCGCAGACGCGGCAATTCGAAGGAAGAAGGACAACAGCGAGGCTATCGAGCGCGGAACGTATTGCGCGCAGCAAGGCGCGGGTCGCTCTCACTGGAAGTGGGCGTCGCGGATTGTCGAGTCGGACCTCAGTCGCGGTCCGCACCAGGTCACCCGTACTGCTGAAGACGACCCTCCAGGTCTCCGGTGACATCCGTCAGAGGCGGATGCTTCCGGCCTCGTGAATACAGCCCATCAGAGATGATCGGCTGAGTACAAAATCAGTATAACCGCAGTTGCAAGTGGGCATGTACTAGTGGTGCCTCGACAGAACCGCCGGGGCACGCGGTGGGCCGGAGAGGCCGGATACCCAGCTCCGGTTCCCACGATGCTGCCGATCTCATTATGGAGCGCAAACGCAATAGATTGCCGGCTGCGCCATTCAGCTTGTGGACACAATCTGAACGGCGCGTTCGGTTCACGCGATTAAGACATCAATGCAGTGAACCCGGTGCTCACCAGAACAACGATTGCATACCACCCCATCATGATTGCGATTCCGGTGGAGATCTTCTTCTTGCCGGCGACGGCGAACCCAACACCAACGAGGACATATGCCCAAATGGTGAACAGATCGACATAGCTCAACAGGTTATAGAGCCATGCGGGAGTATCAGAGAACGACATGTAGTAAGCGGGATTGGAGCCCACAAAGTTGTCGAAATTGAAACTTTCGGCGTTCATGCCCGCGAACACCGTTATCGTGCCGAGTATGCTCTTCTTGAATACGATTACCAGCCCTGAGTAACACAAGATGGCCAATGCCTCCGAATATTTCAGCTCTGTGCCGAGTCCAAAATTGAATGTCGCCAGCAGCACTCCCGCAATGATCAGGTCGAAAATCAGAAAAAAGAGCGGCGTTCCGTAAGCAGCGACCTTTGTGAACGTCTCAGCGCGACCCATCGCGACTGCTTGCTGGTCGGGAGGCAGCGACTGGATTCTTTCGTACTGCTTGGGCCGCATCCTGAGTGTGTTATCGGTCGCTTGGCTCCATCCAACCTTCGTCGAAACGGCGAATACAAGCAGGTAAGAGAGGGCGCAGCCGATCAAGAAAGGAGACCACCAACGCGACGTGCGACGAATATCCGCAAACGTTTGTATTGGAGAAAAAAACACGTTGATCAACCGCTTTGGTTCGGAGAGGGCTCCTTGCTGAGCCGGTACTGGGGAGACAGGGGAAAGCGACGCGGAACTCATGGTCCTCCTTGGACAGCTCCGGCATGAAAGGCCAGAGATGAAAAGCCTGATTTTTCGGCTGTAGCGGGACAGTTATACCGCAGTTTGGGATTGAATCGGAAGAAAAGTTCCTGAGAAGAAAGAGCTACAACAACGACCGTCTGCGCTCGTCTTTCTGTTCTTCGGCGAACTCCGAGAGCCAGCGCGCCTGCATGATGATGATGAGAATGAGCACGACATCCAGATAAATCTGCAGCGCACCGATCACTGCTGCCTTCTGCCACTTCGGATCATTCTCAAAGCTCGACGGTAGATCGCGGATAAAATCGCGGTGATAGCCAACGAGGGCGAGGGTGAGCCAGCACTGTACGCACGCAGCTAAAGCGGCGACTGCTTTTTGGTCCCACACATAAATCGAACCGAGCGCGACCACCAGCGCCGCGACTGATCCGGCGAACAATGGCGCCAAGCCGGTTAGATCGCGGCCAGACCAGGTTCCAAAAAGGCACAGCAGCCCAAAGATCGCCGCAATGCTGAGGTATCCCGGGGCAAACGAGCATCCGTAGGCAGTTCGAAATGCCAAGCCAAACAGAATGCCCTGCAAGGCTGCGTAGCCGATGAGCGTCGCCGTAGCCACGCTGATGGGCAGGTTGCCCACTTTGCGCGAAGCTACGAGAGCGACCGCCAGCATGCCTCCAATCAGGGCGATCAAAGCCTGGCCGCTTACCGACAGTGCGACACTATCCGTCAGCCGATCCGAATAGCTGGCGAAGAATGCGGAAATCAGAAATGCCGCTGCAATGCGTGCGAAGACATGAACCACAAAACCGTCGATGTCGCGTTCGACGTGCACGAGATCATCGGAAGCAGGGTCAATCACGACGCTTACTGGGCGCGTGACTTCAGGACCGTCATAGATGGTCTCGCGAGTTAGAGTCGGATCGCTCACTCGGCGGAGCGTAGCCCGGGGACCCTGGATTGGGCAAGATTACCGACGGGAGCGATAAACGAAACCGACGGCCATCTGGAGCAGACAGCCGCCTTCTTCGCGGCTTGCGCGCTGACAAATTGAGCACCCCATGGTCATAGCGGAGCTGGAACCGGCCATCGCCGATATGGGCTTCCGACCTGGTTCCGTAGCTGCTTGCGAGTAGCACGAAAACTGACATAGGAGTAGAGTTAGAGCGTCCAAGCTCTATGCAGTTGCCTGCCGACAGAAAACCTGCTTCGAGAGCGCTCCCGCCTGGGTTTGGTGTTTTACCGGCTCCTGATGAATTTGCAAGCCGAGATCTTCGAAAGGACCTCTGACCTTGAACATCTACGTTGGTAATCTGCCCTTCAGCGCTACCGAAGACGATCTAAGACAGGCGTTTGGAAAATATGGAACTGTAGGCGAAGTGAACTTAATCCGCGATCAGTTCAGCGGACGTTTGCGGGGATTTGGTTTCGTTGAAATGGCCGACGGTACGCAAGCCAATGCAGCAATCGCCGCGCTCAACGGAACCGATCTCGGAGGTCGCTCTCTAACCGTGAATGAAGCGCGTCCCCGCACGGAGCGTGGAGATTCACGCGGCGGCGGTGGTCGTTCATTCGGCGGTGGGCGTCCTGGCGGCGGTGGCGGACGCGGAGGCAATCGCGGCGGCGATCGCGATCGTGACCGCGGCGGCCGCGGACCGCGCTGGTAGGTCTTGTTTTTTCTGTCATTCCGAACGCAGGCTCACGCGTGTCGTTCGCGTGAGCCTGCGTGAGGAATCTCTACGAACTTATACGAACCAGAGGGGCACTTTGAAAGTCCGTAGGGATTCCTCACGCCAAAAGCAGGCGTTCGGAATGACAAGACAAGAGCAAACCTAATGCATCATCACTCTGCCACCCTTCTTCTTCGGCGGACGGAGTAGAAGTATCAGCGGCAGCATCAGCAAGAAGATAAGCCCGAGCAGCCAGAAGACATCGTTGAAGCTCATGATCGCCGCCTGCTGACGAATGATGTTTTCGAGCATTCCGCTGGCCATGCGGTGTGCCGTTGCCGGATCGACTCCCGCCTGAGATGTGAACGCTCCTGTCATCCCACTTACCAGCCCTTGCGCCTGAAGATTGCTGGGCGTCACGTGCGAGGTTAGATTGTTCACGTGCATCTGCGAATGCCGAGTCTGAATGGTTGTGACCATCGAGATTCCAATGCTGGCGCCGATGTTGCGCATGAGATTGAACAAGCTCGTCGCATTACCCATGCGCTCGACCGGGATTGGATCGTTGGTGATCGTCGTGAGCGGAATGAAGATGCATCCCATTCCGATACCCTGCCAGATGAGCGCCCAGAAAAAGTTCCAGTAGCCCACATTCATATTCAGGTGTGAGAGTCGGAACATGGCAAAGCTTCCCAGCAGAATTCCGCACACGAGCAGATAACGCGGCTTCACCTTCGCCATCAGCGCTCCAATCACAGGCATGGCGATGAATGATCCGAGACCGCGCGGCAGCATCGCGATTCCCGCCTGCAGCGCGGGATATCCCAGCAGCGTCTGCAGCAGAAGAGGAATCAGCACAGTGCTGCCGTAAAGAACGAATCCCAAAACGGTCATCAGAAATACGCCGGTTGCGTACGTGCGAATCTTGAACACCGACAGATCGACAATCGGATGTTCGGTCGTAAGCTCACGGATGATGAATGCCACAAGTCCGATGCTGGCCAGCAGGCATAGAGTAAGGATGAAGTGGGAGCCGAACCAGTCTTCCTCCTGGCCTTTGTCCAGCACGATTTGCAGGCAGGCGATGCCGAGCGCGAGGTATCCCATGCCCCAGAAATCGATCTTGCTTGTGGTCCGCTTGATGTACGGAGGATCGAAAACGAAGATCGTGGTGAGAAAGACAGCAATGATGCCGATGGGAACATTGATGTAGAAGACCCACCGCCAGCTATAGCTGTCGGTCAGCCATCCACCGAGCACCGGCCCGAGCATTGGCGCCACCACGATACCGAGTCCCCAGAAACCCATCGCTTTGCCGCGGTCCTGCGGGGGAAAGACCTCCATCAGGATCGCTTGCGAGAGCGGCTGCAATCCGCCGCCGCATGCGCCCTGTATGCAGCGAAAAATGATGAGCAGCGGCAGTGTAGGCGCGAGTCCGCAAAGGAAAGATGAAGCTGTGAATCCCACAACGGAAAACAGCAGCAGACGCTTGCGCCCGAAGAAGTTCGCAAGCCATCCCGTCATGGGAAGAATGATCGCGTTGGCCACCAGGTAGGAAGTCAGCGCCCAGGTGGCCTCGTCCGGCGTTGCCGAAAGACTTCCCGCGATATGCGGCAACGAGACATTGACGACTGTCGTGTCCAGCACCTCCATGAAGGTGCTGGTCATCACCGCGATCGCCACCAGCCACGGATTTACTTCGTTCCACGCGCTAGCCGAGCTGCGGCCAAAAGTTTGAGTGGCAGTCGCCATTTTCGACGAAAGTTATGAGATGCGCTGAGTGTATGAATGGACGCGAATAGAACGGGAGAGAAGGAGTATCGTTATGCGACTTGCAATGTGGAAAGCGCAAATCCCGCTCAGGAATAAAGATTTACGTACTGTCATCCCTCGCGCCGCCGCGATTTGTTCAAGTGGTTCGAGACTCTGTCTTTTGCGGCGCGGGGATCTGCTGTATGGGTCGCGCGTGTCAAAGCAGCAGGCCCCGCGCCGCAAAAGACTTTAGATGGTCCGTCGGTTCTTCGCGGCGGCGCGAGGGATGACAGTGCATTTAACAAGTACGCTGTTCGCAGGACCGCGAAAGCAGAGCGATAGCGATTAGCTTTTCGGCTTTAACTCGAGCGACGCGGAGTTCATGCAATACCGCAGTCCTGTCGGACGCGGACCATCAGGAAACACGTGCCCAAGATGAGCGTCGCAGCGGCTGCAAAGCACTTCAACGCGGCGCATGCCGTATTCGTTGTCTTCTTTGGTCGCGACGCTGTCTTGCTGAATTGGCTGGTAGAAACTGGGCCAGCCGCTTCCGGATTCGTACTTCGCGTCGGAACTGAACAACTCCTGGCCGCAGCAGACGCAAGTGTAAGTTCCAGCCCGCTTCTCCGCGTTGTACTTTCCCGTAAATGGCGGCTCGGTTCCGCGCTGGCGCGCCACGCGGAATTGTTCCTCGGTCAATTGCGAGCGCCACTCGGCATCGCTCTTGCGAATCTTTTCAGACATGTGAATCAGTACCGTCCGTCAGTACCGTCCGCGGTAGCGGATGGGTGTGTAGGCTCTTTGTACGCCTCACCGAGTCAGAGACTCATCGCCAGAGGGCACTCACCCGTCTGCTACCGCGGACGGTACTGACCTCAACCAGATAAGATGCGCGACGCCACTCTTCGATTCATACGCAATCAGGCCTGCGGGGTAGCGCGGGCGTGCTCGAAGGCATGGCCGAGGCGCAGAATTGTGCCTTCTTCGAAATGACGCCCAAGAATCTGCATTCCGATAGGCAGGCCATCGGCAGACGAGCCACACGGCACTGAAATTCCTGGAATTCCCGCAAGCGAAGCCGTGACTGTGAAGATATCGGCCAGATACATGGCCAGCGGATCGTCGGACTTTTCCCCGATCTTGAATGCCGGAGTGGGAGTCGTGGGCGTGACGATCGCATCGACTTCCTTGAATGCCTCGAGAAAATCTCGCGCAATGAGAGCGCGCACCTTCTGCGCTTTCAAATAATAGGCGTCGTAGTAGCCGGCGCTGAGCGCGTAAGTCCCAAGCATGATGCGGCGCTTGACCTCCGGACCAAAGGCCTCATCACGGCTAAGCCGATACATCTCCGAGAGCGTCTTCCCATTCCGGGAACGATATCCGTAGCGCACGCCATCGTAGCGGGCGAGATTCGACGAAGCTTCCGCGGTAGCGATGATGTAATACGCAGGAATTGCGTACTTCGTATGCGGAAGCGAGATCGACTTGACCTCGCATCCAGCTTTCGCGAGCAGATCGATCCCGCTCTGCACGGCGGCGCCAACCGCCGAGTCCATCTCTGCCGGAAAGTACTCTTTGGGGACACCAATGCGCAAGCCGCGAACGGGCTTCCCGATCTCCTGCTCGTAATCGGGAACCTGCGCGGCGGAGGAAGTAGTGTCCATGGAATCATGTCCTGCCATATGGCGCAGCAGAATCGCAGAATCCTTCACCGACTTCGTCAGGGGCCCGATGTGGTCCAGCGACGAGCCGAATGCGATCAGCCCGTAGCGGGAAATCCGTCCGTACGTCGGCATCAGGCCAACCACTCCACAGAATGCGGCGGGCTGCCGGATTGAGCCACCCGTATCCGATCCTAGGCTCGCCACTGCGGTGCCTGCAGCAACCGACGCTGCCGAGCCTCCGCTCGAGCCTCCCGGCACGCGGCTCGGATCGCGCGGATTGCGGACCGGACCCCACGCCGAGTTCTCGTTCGATGAGCCCATGGCGAACTCGTCACAGTTGAGCTTTCCCAAAACGATCGCGCCCGCCTGCTCAAGACGAGATACAGCAGTCGCATCGTATGGCGGGACGTAGTCGCCGAGAATCTTGGAGCCTGCGGTAGTGCGTGCTCCCGAAGTGACGATTACATCTTTTACCGCCATGGGAACGCCACCCAGCGGCGGCAGCGGCTCGCCCGCATCGGCGATCTTGTCGAGCTTCTGCGCTTGGCTCAGGGCACGTTCGCGAGTGAGGTTAAGGTAAGCGTTTGTCTGGCCCGGTTTGCGATCTTCGTTCTCGATTTTGCTGTAGAACTTCTCGACCAGAGCGACAGCGGTGGTCTGACGCTCCTGCACTGCAATGCGCGCAGAGCTAACGGTGAGCAGATTGAGATCGAGGGCTCCAGCCATATGCTATCGCTCGATCACTTTCGGCACGCGGAAGAAGGACCCATCGCTATGGGGCGCATTCTGCAGGGCGAGTTCGCGCGGCAGGCACGGCCGCAGCTCGTCGGCGCGCAGAGGATCGGAGGCAGTCCCGTTTCCGGAAACACTCTGCACCTGAGCCATCGGCTCCACGTTGCGGGTATCGACCTCGGAAAGCATGTCGATGTAGCCGAGGATCGAGTTCAGATCTTTTTCCATGCGTTCGCGCTCGACCGATGACAGCTGCAGATTCGCCAACGCAGCAACATATTCAACGTCTTTTGGCGTTATTTTCATCGCCCTAAATCGTATCGAATTCGTTCAACGTTTACGCCGGTCAACTGCAGAATCTTGGCCTTGTAATGAGGAGAGAAGTCTTCGAGCTGCGATTGCCAGCTCCGGTCTGAAACGCGAATCTGCAAAATTCCGTTTTCGTACGACAAGGCCTGCGTTCGGCCTGCTACGGCCGATCCACATGCAAGCGGCCAGGCCAGCATAACCGCTTCTTCGGCAGGTGCGTCCTTCAGCACGCGTGCAGCCAGTGAGTTTAAGTCGTTTCGCGCAGACTGCATCATTTATCGTGCACTCTGGCTGGTAGCCGTGCGCTCGGCTTCTACTTCGGCGCGGAAGTAATCGAGCGACAACCGCAAGCCGCTCGGCAAATCGATCTTAGGCTCCCATCCGAGCAGCTTATGAGCTTTCGTGATGTCCGGACGGCGCTGCTTGGGATCATCCTGGGGCAGCGGCAGATGCTTGATTCCGCTTTTGGAATTCGTGACCCGCAACACCTCGCGCGCACATTCGAGAATTGTGAATTCCCCCGGATTTCCCACGTTCGTGGGCTCCTGCTCGCTCGACCATGCAAGCTTCAATATGCCGTCAATTTCATCGCTCACGTAGCAGAAGCTGCGTGTCTGGCTGCCATCACCGTAGACGGTTAGATCCTCGCCGCGCAGAGCCTGCTTCATGAAGTTCGAGATCACGCGGCCATCGTTCATCTGCAGGCGTGGGCCATACGTATTAAAAATGCGCACAATGCGCACGTTCACTTTGTGATAGCGACGGTAGGCCGTCGTCGTCGCCTCGGCAAAACGTTTGGCTTCGTCGTAAACCGAGCGCGGACCCACCGGATTCACGTGTCCCCAGTAAGTTTCCTTCTGCGGATGTTCGAGAGGATCGCCATAGCATTCCGACGTGGACGCCAGAAAGAACGTAGCGCGGTGCTTTCGCGCCAGTTCCAGCAGGTTGAAAACGCCCTGCGATCCGACCTGCAAGGTTTCTACTCCGTGCTCCATGTAGTCCACGGGGCTTGCCGGAGATGCGAAATCGAAGATGTAATCGACCGCTCCCGCATCGAACGCTTTGCAGATATCCTGCTGCAGAAAATTGAACTTCGGTTCTTTCTTCAGATGGTCGAGGTTGCGAAGATTTCCCGTGAGCAGGTTGTCAACTCCGAGAACGGTATGGCCTTCGGCCAGCAAGGCATCGCAAAGATGGGAGCCGAGGAAACCTGCGGCGCCCGTGACCATGATGCGAAGAGGATGACGCTTATGCAAGTCTGACATTTAGGATTCCGAGCGAGCGTTTAGTTTCAAACCAGAACTGGAGTGTTTTTCCAGTTCGGCGGCGGGCCGACCCATGCTGACATACAAAAATCCACTCTTCTGCATGCTTTCCCGGCTATAAAGGTTGCGTCCGTCCACAACGATGGGGTATCTCAACAGTTCTTTGATGCGGGCCAGATCGAGCGCGCCGAACTCTTCCCAGTCCGTCAAGATGATGAGGGCGTCGGCGCCAGTGGCGGCCTCGTAAGGACTGTCTGCATAACTTATGTCACCCGTCAGCACCGTACGTGCACGCGCCGTCGCCGCCGGATCGTAAGCCACGACCGCGCACTGCTCGCGAAGCAGCGAAAGGACAATCTCAATTGCCGGAGATTCCCGAATGTCATCGGTCCCGCCTTTGTATGCGAGACCAAGAACAGCGAGACGCTTGCCCCGCAATGTCCAGAGCGCCGTGCGAACTTTCTTCAAAAAGCGCTTTCGCTGGTCCTCATTCACGCGCACAATTTCGTCCAGCATGGGGAATTCATATCCGCACTCGCGCGCGACGGATCGAAATGCGGCGACATCCTTGGGAAAGCACGAACCGCCATACCCGATTCCCGCGCGCAGGAACCGGTTCCCAATGCGGGAATCTGCTCCGATACCGCCAGCGACCTCCTCGATGTCTGCATCCACCGCCTCGCAGACATTGGCGACGGCATTGATGAACGAAATCTTTAAAGCCAGAAACGCGTTGGAAGCGTGTTTGATGAGTTCCGCACTCTTTGCGCTGGTCACGAGCACGCGCGCTTGAGTTGGCGCGCCGGCCGGCGCTGGCACTACTGCCGGTCGCTGGTAGTAGGAACCGTCTGCCAGAGGCGCATAGATTTTGCGCACCACTTCGACAGCCCGCTCGGAATCGGCCCCGATTACGATGCGATCCGGATACAGAAAATCGGAGACTGCCGTACCCTCGCGCAGGAATTCGGGGTTGGAGACAACATCGAAATCCCCCGCGTGAGCGCCCGCCAATTGCATCACTCGGCGTACCCACTGATTTGTGTAAACGGGTACGGTGCTTTTTTCCACCACGACTTTGTAGCCGTTCAGCGATCGTGCGGTTTCACGCGCGACTGCCTCGACATAAGAAAGGTCTGCATCGCCGCTGTCGAGTGGAGGCGTTCCAACAGCGATAAAAATGGCAGAACTGGAGCGCACGGCCTCCTCCAGGTCGGAGGAGAATGTTAGCCGTTGACCACGATGCCGCGCGAGCAGTTCAGGAAGGTACTGCTCATGGATGAGGGTTTCGCCTTGCTTAAGAGCGGCGATTTTCTCCTCATCGTTATCGACGCAGACCACGTCGTGTCCGATCTCTGCAAAGCATGCGGCAGCAACTAGACCGACATAACCCGAACCTACAACAGCAATTTTCATGCGAAGGGAACCCCTCAGGGGACTTTTTCAATATATCGCAGTCGAAAAGCGCGGCTATCGGCTGTCGGCGTTCGGCCACACCGCCATTGTCGCTTCAAAACCGCACAATCAGGACTCTGCATAATTGTTTCCGAGGAGCGCATGCGGTTCTCGATCTTCGCTAGCAATGTCTTTTGGCCGAAGCCGAGTGCCCGACAGCCGATAGCCTCTTTTCTCAGTGATGTCCTGCTCCGTGCGAATGCTGATGCCCTCCGGACTTCATTTCCTGATGCTCTTCCTGCTCTTCCTTGAACACTTCAGGAATTCCCAGGCTTCCCTTTTCGGGAAGGTGGCGAAGGTACCGTACGATCTTCCACATCTCATCGTCTTCGAGAATGCCTTTCCAGGCGGGCATGCCGGACGGATTGATGCCATTCACGATGATCCAGTGCAGTTGACCGTCGGTGTAGCCCTGGACATCTTGGGATTTCAAATCCGCCACAGGCGGTGACATCTGCTGCGCGAAGGGAACACCCGTGTTCTGACCATCAAGTCCGTGGCAGATTTGGCAGTGATGGCCGAAGTGTTCTTTTCCCTCGTTGACGCTGGCTTGAGTATCGGGAACCGGATTCTGGTCGTCTTTGCCACCGATGGTGACCTTCTGCTTCACCTCGGTCATGACTTTGTTTTCAACTGATCCGGGACGGCTTACCTTACATCCAATGCCTGCGAGGACGACACAAACCACGACTGCGAGCGTGCGCTGCATTGTCACCTCCACGATCGGAGTAGAAACCGCAAGGCACAACATCATACTTCGAAAGTGTCAGCCGCTTCAGGTAAACGGCTAAGCGGAGGCTGCAGCCGCGTGTCGAATTACCCGCATCAGGCAGACGATTGTCATATCGTTCGGCTCGTGGTTGCCGCGGAAGCCGGCGATGGAGAACTGTGGACCAAATCGGGAAGGCTGATCGGAGAACTTGACCGCGCTCTCCAGGACGTCGTGGCATAGTTGCTGCGCCGAGAAGAATTGCCGGCTCTCGAGCACTTCTCGCACGCGCGCCGCCCCGAACTCCTGCTTACCTGAAGTGGCTTCAATCACACCCTTCGAGACCAGCACGATCGAAGATCCCGGCGCACCCACCGATACCGCCGCGTCGTGCGTCGCGTGGGAAAACAAGCCAAAGGGCAGGCCGGTTGAATCAAGCTGGACGGTCTCACTGGTGCTGCGGACCAGCGCCGGAGTATGTCCTGCGTTGATGTAGTGCAAAAGCCCAAACTGCTCATCCAAGCATCCGAGGAAAGTCGGCGCGGGACGCACACCTCCGGCTGCCTGAATGACCGTGCGATTCAATTCCAGTGCGAGCTCGGTAATTGCGTCGGAAACATTTGCGTCCTCGTCTTCAAGCAAAGCGCGAGCGCGTTCCGCCAGAACATCCTGCAACGCTGCGGCTACATGCATAGCCTCATCGCGCTGCCCGGCAACATCGGAGAGCAAAAACAACATGCGGGTGTCGCTGATCGGAACAAAGTCGAAGTAATCCCCTCCTAACCGTGATCCGCGATACAGAGCGGACACGCTCAGGTCGTCGCGATCCGGCAGCACCGCAGGACGCGGCAGGCGCAGGTTCGAATTGGGAACTTCGCGCTCAAAAAATCGCATGGAAACAGACATGTGGCGGGGGTGTGGTTGAACATACCACACTCTGGCACTTAGGCAAGCGCTCATCGAAGCTCAAAAGCAAAGCGGCCGGTGCGCGGCCGCTTTCCTCAATCCAAAGACTGGTGCGAGACTACGTTTTTGACTCCTCGAGCATGCCCTTTTCCATCTTTTCCTGGCACGCGATGCAGTAGCGAGTCCAGGGAACGGCTTCAAGCCGCTTGGGATTGATTTCGTTTCCGCAGTTGATGCATTCGCCGAAGCTGCCTTCGCGAATGCGACCTAATGCTTTCTCAACCATGCTCAGGAGCTGGCGATCGTTGTTGCTCTGGGCAAACAGAAATTCTTTGGTATAGGAATTGGCAGCGCGGTCGGCGATGTCCTGTGCGGCTTCGGCATCGGCGATCCGTCCGTCTTCCTGCGTGCGCGACACCACGCGGCGCAGCTCCTGTTGCCTCTGTTCGAGCTGCTTTTTGAACTGTTCCAGCCGCTTCTTTTCCATAGTTACCTGCATTCTCAGCTATCCCCCACGTAATGACGAAACATATATAGATGCCGTCCTGGTGATGTGGGGAAACAGAAATCATAACACCGGCTCTCTGCCGCCAGCTATCGGCTCTCGGAAACAGGCACTGGGCAATCAGCATTCGGCCATCGGCCGAGGCAGACGAAAGGCAACAGCAAAAACCTGACGCGGATTGCGCGGATGCTTCGCCCGCGGATCAACGCGGAAGGCGAACGAAAAACAAAAGAATTAGCAACACCGGCAATCCGCAATTGGTTAGGGAGGGTGGGCATCCAATTCAGACTTCTTACCGCTCGAATCTTCCGCGTAATCCGCGGGCGAAGCATCCGCGCAATCCGCGTCGGGTTTTGACTTTGGTTTTCGGCCGAGAGCCATGCAAGAAAAAAGCCCTCAAACGAGGGCTTGTTTCAAGAGGCAAGGTGGAGGGAACCGTTCAGGGCAGGAGACGCAAGGCGCCGGCGCGCATCACTGCGACCGGGCAAAAGTGAAGAAGCTTTCCAAGGTGACAGACCAAAGGTCTCAAGTATGCTGCCTCTTTCGTTGCCAATCCCTTAAGCACTTAAAAAACCAAAGTGGCGCCTGCTAGGTGTTGAAAACGCGCAACTTAGAAATGAGCAGCATTCATGCGGGTTCCCCGACCGTTGCAATACCCTAAGTGGTCTTCAGAGAGAATAAAGGGGGCGCGCCAGCAGCGCTGGCATATGGAATCCAAGTACCACTTTTAGGCTTGCGGCTGCCCAATCTCGGTACTTTGCTCTTCCATCAGCTTGAGCTTGTTGAGCAGAGCTTTATAGCTGATCTTCAGGATTCGGGCTGCCTGGCGGCGGTTCCAGCGCGTCTCTTGCATGACCCGCTGGATGGCCTCGCGTTCCGCCTGCATAGCTGCGCGGCGTCCAATTTCGAGAAGCGAGGGGCGGTCGTCGTGGTCAACGTGCTTGGACCGGGCTGACCGAACAGGAGCCATCGGAATGTGATCGGCTGCTGGAGTTTGCTCGGTCAGGGAGGCAGGCGATGTACCGGAACCATTCGTTGCCTGCGAGTGCATGATGGGCTTGTGCGTCGAGAGCTCGCGGATGATCTGCGATTCGTTCCCGACGATCACGTAGCGCTTGACCAAATTTTCAAGCTCGCGGATGTTGCCCGGCCACTCGTACTCGATCATCCGCGAAAGCGCGTAATCACTGAATGGCGGAGGCTGCTTGCCGTAAAACTCGCTGTACTTGCGCAGAAATAGGTCAAGAAATAGCGGGATCTCTTCGCGTCGTTCGCGCAGTGGCGGGATGTGCACAGTTACGACGTTGAGGCGATAGAAAAGGTCTTCCCGAAATGCGCCTTGCGCGACCGCCTGTTCAAGGAATTTATTGGTTGCGGCCAGCACGCGGACGTCAACGGCGATATCGCGCTTGCCGCCGAGCCGCGAAAATTGCCCGTCCTGCAACACATGAAGCAGCTTGGCCTGCAGCGCGGGATGCATTTCGCTGATCTCATCAAGAAACAGCGTCCCGTAATTCGCCTGATCGAATTTGCCCAGCTTCTGGCGATTGGCGCCGGTAAATGCGCCGGGCTCGTAGCCGAAGAGTTCACTCTCGAGCAATTCGTGAGGAATGGCCGCGCAGTTCACTTTCACAAACGGCTTATCGCGTCGCAGCGACTGGTGATAGATCATGCGCGCTACTACTTCTTTTCCTGTGCCGCTTTCGCCGCGAATCAGCACCGTGGCGTTCGTGTCCGCCACTTGCTCGATGGTGTTCTTGATCTCCTCCATGCGAGCGCTGGTGCCGAAGAGCGTGGCGAAATCGCTCTGTTGGCGTACGCGGTCGCGCAACTGCCCGGCGCCGTCGGCTGACGAGCGCTTGTCAATCGCCCGTGATATTCGCGAATACAAGTCGCTGAGTTGAAAAGGGGTGGCGATGTAATCATCCGCTCCCAGTTTGGAAACGCGAAAGATCACTTCGGGAGCGGCGTGTCCGGAATAAACGATTACCGGCAGTTCGGGACGCAGTTGCTTCAGGCGCTCAAGTGTTTCGCCGCCGTCAATGGGAGGGAGCGTGTAGTCGAGCAGGACCAGGGAGGGATCGAAGCTGCGAATCGTTCGCAGGCTTTCCTCGTGGCTGCCTGCGAAGGCAATTTCGCAGTTGCGACGAGAGAGATAGTCGGCTAACGATTTTGCGGTCGTCTGGTCATCGTCGGCGATCAGAATCCTGGTTTTCGACTGCAATCGTATGCCTTTCTCTGTGGAAAACTGCGGATCGCGCGCTCAGCAGCAGAAAACAAGGTACTTACACGTGAGCAATCCTGACTTTCCAAGCCCGGCAGGCGGGCGCACTCCAAGCTTTTGCTCGAAAAACAATGTACTCAGATTCCAAAGAGTGGTACCTGGATGCCCATGTTATCCATCTTTCGGCGAATGCGGAAGGTAATTTTCAGGTACGGGATCTAACGTTGGTTTAGCGGTCGAGGGCAAAAATGAAACCAAAAAGAAAAATCCCAGCCATGGCCGACTGGGATGATGAGGATGCTATTAATCAGATCAACTTAAGCTTCTGCCTTAGGGCTGCGCAGTCGCCCGGGTGTGAAATGGTACGGCGGCCAGGGACCGCTGATGAGAATTTCACAGTTTTTCAGCTGGCGGGCGGCACTGCTGAAGCTGTTCTGGTAGCGCTCGATCGCCTTCTCGTCAATCAGGTGGGCGATATCGATGAGCATGCCGCCGGTTTCGTCCTTGCGGCAACTGACTTCTTCCTCCAGGGGATGGAACAGTCGATTTACCTGAACCGACAAGGCGCGGGCTTTGGTTTGTCGCTCACGCTGTCGGGTTGCTTTTTCGCGGAGCCGCGCCAGATATTCGCCGCCCACCGAATCGGGCAGCTCGATATCGTTCATGGCTTCCCGCAGCGAGCCGTCCTTGACCACCAGCTTCAGGTGCATTTCGGCCTTGCCCTTCAGCCGCGATACCGAATCGGTAAAGGCTTTGCGGTTGGAGCGAAGCGCGCGACGCAGGGCTTCGTCACTTTCGAAGATAGTCCCAAAACGGAACGGAAGCACGGTGGTGTTGCGGAAGCACTCGCTGACGACGCGCGCGTGCTCGATCACTGCCTGCTGATTCAATTCTCCCGGCGTGTATTCGCTTACAATCACCGCTAATTCGCCGCTGGGATACGCAAATACCTGGTTATTGCCAACTCCGGAAAGATTTTCGACCGGGAAAGGACGACGGGAACGAATAGATCCGAGGAACGCTTTCTGTTCCGTAATGCAGTACGCGTACCAAGCCATGATGCTTCTCCGTGGGCGTGCCGGGACGCAACGGTCTCAACACGGGAAAAGAACTAGGAACCGCAACTTACAAAGTTTTGGAACGGGCGACGCGAGCGACGCGTTCTCGGGGTAGAACGCGTTCACAGCAGAAACAATCCTAGACCTGCAACACAGAAGTTTGCAAGTGCTTCATTTAGCTGGACCTACGAAGACTGCCTTAGTTTACGGCAATTCGCACCCCTGCGCTTCGCCGGTTTTTACCGGAAATTTCCCAGTTTTTCCGAGTTTTACCCCTCAGTCTCGGCCTGGCAACAGGCACTGCAGCGGTCACTGTACTAAGGGTGATCAGGTCGATACCACGAACCCCTGCCGATTCGGCATCTTACAAACCGCAGAACTGCCTCGGCTTCTCTGCTCAGCTTGTCTCAAACAGCGCCCGCATCCATGCCGCGTGATCCCAATTTCGATGTCGCCAGCTTCGTTGTCCCCATTAAGAGCGAATTGAATGCAGAGATTCTGGGGCGGCGCTGGCGTAGCGTGCAAGCGATTCTCCGCTTAGCGACAATCACCGGCTCACAGATGCAACTCGGGCCTGCACTTAATCTCATCTGCGATCTGGCGGCAACCATCGTCAGCTTTGACGGTGCTTGCGTCTACTTCTGGAACGAGCCGCAGGAAAAGATGGAGCTGCGTCTGCAGCGTGGGCCGATTCAATGCAGCCCACAGGCGCCTTGGGGAGGCAACCTGCTTCATTTCTGGGTGAGCCAGCATGCAACGCCCATGGTCATCGAGAAAGGAAAGCATGAGAAAGCTGATTCGGAGCTTGAGGCAGCCGGAGCGGAGTCCGCTCTAGTCGTCCCCATGTTCGTGAAAGGACGCGTGCTTGGGTCGCTTCAACTTTTCAACAAATCATCAGAAGCTTTCACGGAAGAAGACGCGCACCTACTCTGGACGCTTTCGCTAGTCGCAGAAAATTTGTTGACACGGGAACAAGCCAGCGAGGGTCTGCTGCGCTTCGCATTTACCGACTACCTGACTGGTCTGCGTACGCGCGGTTACTTTGAACAGCAACTCGACCTTGAAGTGAAGCGTTCCGATCGCAAAGGAGAGATGTTCTCCCTGCTCATGGTCGATATCGATCATTTCAAAACGTTGAATGACACGCATGGACATCACGTAGGCGATCAGGTATTGCGCCAGGTCACATCTTTGCTGATGAAAGACATGCGTGAAGTCGATACCGTGGCTCGCTATGGCGGAGAGGAATTCGTCATCATTCTGCCGGAAGCCGAAGAGCAGGAAGCCGTCGCTGTAGCAGAGCGCGTTCGTAAGTCAGTGCAGAATTCGAACTTTGAAATTGAAGCTCTCGATGGCCACGAGAAGCTCACAATCAGCATCGGAATAGCTGTGTACGGTCGCGACGCTACCTGTCGGCAGAAGCTCATCGAATGTGCTGACGCCGCTCTATACGCCGCCAAAGGCCGCGGCCGTAATCAGGTACTTACCTATTCGCAACTGCTCGTGCAGGAGCGAAAGGAAGTTTCGTAGTTGACGATGCTCCCGGCCGGAATTCCCCATCTCGGAAACTCTAAGAGCGCCCGGCTGATGAAGGGCGGAGAACGAGATTCTGTCCATCAGCCAAGAAGCAGGAAGCAGCACGCATGGAGAGTGGTCCATGCCGCTGAGTCTAGCCGCGATCTGCTTCCGCTCATTGAAGGGCAGATCGCGCTCGGCATGCGTCCATTTCTGCTCACGCCTACGGGCAGCGGCTTCGGTCCGGTATTGCAGGAGTGCCGAAATGGAACTGCCTCGCGCATCTCGCTGCTGCAATCGTGGAATCGCGTCCGGGAATGGCGCAAAGTCCTGCAGGAAGGAACCGCGGAGATTCCCGCCGATGTGATTCATACCCATTCATTTCCTGCCGGAATGGCTGCGGTGAGAAATTCCACCGGCGTCGTTTACCAGCTGCGTCAAACCATCGAACGCGTTGCGTCTGCGGCCGGCGGCTGCGCCGAGGATTCGTGGCTGGCGCGCTCATTTCGCGTGGCCGAGCATTTCGTGCTCACGCGCGCGGCGGCCGTGGTTAGCGCGACCCATGCGCTGCGGCTCGAGTGCCTGGAGCGCGGCGTGAGTCCCGAAAATGTCTTTCTCATTCCCGATCCGGTTGACTCTGAACTGCTCGAGTCAACCGCCGATCGCAAATGGCTTGAGTTCGCCGCGAACACTTCGTCGCAATCGGTGATCTTCCTCGTTCCCGGCCTTCCGCATCACTCGGCATGGGACTTCCGCGATGCGCTTTCGCGGTGGATGCGCGTAGCCTCAGTCGTTCGCCAGGACAATCAGGAAGCGGTATTCGTGTTCCTGTGCGACGACAGCTCTGCCGAAGCGGTGCGTGAATTGGCTGCGGCATGCAGTCTGGCGCCCTGGACGCGAGCCCTCGATCCTCAGCTTCGGGCAAAGGCAATGGCCTCCGCTGACGTAGTGATCTGCGACCGCGAGCACGCCGGCGACGGATTTGCATTGGAAGCGATGGCGCGCGGCCGCGCACTGCTGGCGGCCGACGTGGAAGCTCATCGCGAGGCTACTTCTGACGGTCGTGGATGCCTCTGGTTTCGTCCGGCAGAAGTCGGAGATATAGCCTTCCGTGCGCGCTTCCTGGCCAGCAATCCGCAATTCCGACGCGCGCTCGGCGTAGCCGGCCGCGAACATTGCGCAGCCACACGCAGCTCCGAAGTTGTCGCAGCCCAGTACGACGCTGTCTATCGCATGGCGTTCAGCAAGCGCAGGGACTCGGACGCATCGCCTCCGAAAGCCCATCTGGTGCCGCTTCAGGTAGGCGGCTAGAGCCCGCACCAAGGAAAGGCGAACGAGGCAGTTTCAGGTTTCGAGTTTCAGGTTTCGGCAAAGCCAGTCCTTAGCAAGGAAGATGTTGGGGACTGGCTTTGCCGAAACACGAAACCCGAAACGCGAAACCCGAAACCTGAAACCTGAAACTGCCTTGTAAACTATGCCCGTGAAGCCCCGCATCGCCATTCCCGAGCCAACTTCGACCGATTCTGAATACAATCAGCGGGCCTTGCCCCAATATCTGAAGGCGATCGAAGGCGAAGGCGGCGAACCGGTCGTGATTCCCACCAGCGCAACTCCGCATGAAATCGCCCGGCTGGTCACAAGCTGCGAAGCGGTGCTCCTTCCCGGAAGTCCGGCCGACGTAGATCCACAAAAGTTCGGCGCTGCGAAGCACCCGCAAACCGCCGCAGCCGATCCTGGCAGAGATAATCTCGATGAGCTGCTTCTGCAGGACGCGCATAATCTTCATAAACCCATTCTGGGAATTTGCTATGGATTGCAATCGCTCAATGTGTGGCGGACGGGAACGCTGGTGCAACACATCGAGGGCACGACCGTAAATCACTCCGCCGGCAGAGCAGTTGAGTTCGCCCATAATATCCAGATCGCTCCCAAATCGAGACTTGCCTCCACGCTCGGAGCAACGCAGTTGCGTGTGAATTCCAGTCATCATCAGGCTGCCGAACGCGCCGGAGATGGCCTAAACATTGTCGCGAAGTGTCCGGACGACCATGTAATCGAAGCGCTCGAAGGAGCCGCGCCGGACCACTTTGTGCTGGCAGTCCAGTGGCATCCTGAGCGCACCTATGAAAAGGATGAGCCCTCAAAGAAGATCTTCCACGAATTTGTGAAAGCCGCCGGGGCCTGGAAGCCGAGAGAAGTATCCGAATCAGTCGGCTAGGACTGCGAGTCAGTATCGCTCCCGTTCAGTACCGTTCCCGGTAGGGAATGGGTGGTGCAGGTCAGCCTGCCTGATCCTTTGCTGCTGCGGACGTACGGCCTGCCCCATTCGCTACGCAAGAGAGTTACGCATTCCAGCTGTTACAATTTTCCTAGTAGCTAATGGTCCTGCCTTTTGTCCGCGAGCTGTTGGCGGACGTCGAGAAGTCTCCCGCGTTCCAGCGTACGGCCTCCCACCTGAAGAGTCGTGCGGGGCGGCGATGTGTTTCTGGGCTCACAAGTTCAGCGAAAGCATTGCACCTTCCTTTGCTTGCCGCTGCCGCTGGCGCTCCGCTGATCGTGGTCGTCGAGAGCAATCGCGCGGCTGAGGACATGCTGCCCATCGTGCACTCGATGGCAGAGCTTACCGGCGCGGTGAATCCCAAGCAGATTCTCAAGCTGCCGGCGCATGATGTGCTTCCCTTCGAGAACCTCTCCCCTCACCCCGAGATTCAGGAAGAGCGCGCGACCGTGCTGTGGAAGATGGCAACCGGCGCCGCGTCGATTGTGATTGTTCCGCTCGAAGCTGCGGCAATGCGCTTGAATTCTGCAGAGTACTACGCCGACCTCGCTCGCATCGTTCGTCGCGGCGAGACGATTGATATTGATCCGCTGCTCGAGCATCTACGCACGATCGGCTACAGTTCCGCCGATGCGGTGGATATGCCAGGTGAGTTCGCATTGCGCGGCGGCATTCTCGATGTGTATCCGCCGGAAGCCGATCGGCCGCTGCGGATTGAGTTCTTCGGCGATGAGGTCGAGACGATCCGCAAATTCGATCCGGGGACGCAGCGGTCTGCCGCTCCGGTCGATGAAGTAGTTCTGCTTCCCCTGACCGAGACTCCGGTAAACGAGCGCGTGCTTGGCGTAATTCATTCCCGCCTTTCCGGACGCCGATTAAGCGGAAGCGAGATCGAGATCGAACACGCCATGCTTGCAACCGGAGCTGCGGTATTCCCAGGATGGGAATTCTATGCACCTGTCGCCGGAAGCGGGCAGCACCTGTTTGATCTGTTGCCGCAGAGTGTGGTCATCATCGATGAACCTTCCGCAGTGCTGGCGAAACAAGAGGAATGGTGGAACAAGGTCAACGAGCGGCATGAGCGCAGTGGCATCGGCACACTCGTAAGTCCGGAAGAAATTTACTTCTCGCCCGAAGATTGGGATCAAAGACTGAAGCGCACGCCCGGCATCGACATGGAACGCCTGGGCATTGCCGACACGAGCTTGAGCGCCGACGGCGATGACGCATTCACGTTCCACTCGCGTCCAACCACGCGGTTCCATGGCTCGATACCGGCGATGGTCGATGAAGTGAAGAAGCTCACAGCGGAAGGCAAGCGCGTTATATTCGCCGCTCCCAATATGGGAGAAGTCGAGCGCCTGGCCGACATTTTCACCGAATATACGATTCCATTCCGCCTGGGCAGCCGGGCTCCGTCGCCAGGCAGCGAGAGCTATCTCGACGAGGCTTCCTATCTTGCCGGCGAGATGAGCACCGCGACGGTGGTCAAAGCACTGCTGCCGGAAGGCGTGGAAGTAAGCGATGCCAGCCTCATTCTCTTCGGAGCACGCGATCTCTTCGACGACTCCGAAGTCGCGGTAGCGCAGCCGTTCCGGCAAAAGTCGAAGGTCTCAGCGTTTCTTTCTGACTTCCGCGACCTCGTCGTCGGAGACTATGTTGTCCACGTTGAGCATGGAATTTCGCAGTATCAAGGTCTGAAGGAACTCACGCAGGGCGAGACCACAGGCGAGTTCATGCTTCTCGAATTCGCCGAATCCGCCAAGCTCTACGTTCCGCTCACGCGCCTCGATCTGATCCAAAAGTATCGTTCGACCGAAGGCGCGCGTCCTCCGCTAAGCCGCCTCGGTGGCACGCAGTGGGCCAAGACAAAAGCGCGCGTGAAGAAAGCGATGCGCGACATGGCCGACGAACTGCTCAAGCTCTACGCACAGCGCAAGATGGCCCAGGGCCATGCTTATCCGGTCGATACGCAATGGCAGCGCGAGTTCGAAGACGCGTTTGACTACAACGAAACTGAAGACCAGCTTTCGGCGATCGTCGACATCAAGCAGGACATGGAATCGAGCATGCCCATGGACCGTCTGCTCTGCGGCGACGTCGGATATGGAAAGACCGAAGTCGCCATGCGCGCGGCTTTCAAGGCCGTGCAGGACAATCGACAAGTCGCGGTGCTCGCACCCACAACCGTGCTTGCTTTCCAGCACTTCGAAACCTTCAAGCGTCGCTTCGCCGCGTTCCCAATCACGATCGACATGATCAGCCGCTTTCGGACAAGCAAAGAGCAGAAAGAGATTGTCGAGAAAGCCGAGCAAGGAAAGATCGACATCCTCATCGGCACGCATCGCATTCTGTCAAAAGACATCAAGTTTCCCGATTTAGGACTGCTGGTCGTGGACGAGGAGCAGCGCTTCGGTGTACGCCACAAAGAACGTCTCAAGCAGCTCAAGAAAGAAGTGGATGTGCTCACCATGTCGGCCACTCCGATTCCTCGCACGCTGCACATGTCACTCGTCGGCCTGCGCGACATGAGCGTGATCGAGACCCCGCCGAAAGATCGTATGGCAATTCAGACGGTCGTCGCGCCATTCGACGAGAAGCTCATCCGCTCGGCCATCGAGCACGAGCTCGAGCGTGGCGGCCAAGCCTACTTTGTCCACAATCGCGTCGAAAGCATTTACGAAATTGCTTCCAAAATTCAGGATCTGGTTCCGCGAGCACGCGTGATCGTCGGTCACGGACAGATGTCGGAAGGCGAACTCGAGAAGGTGATGCTCAGCTTCATGCGCCACGAAGCCGACGTGCTGGTGGCGACTACGATCATCGAAAATGGTCTCGATATCCCTCTGTGCAACACGATCCTTATTAATCGTGCCGATCGGCACGGATTGTCCGAGCTGTATCAATTGCGCGGACGTGTCGGCCGCTCTAACCGCCGCGCGTATGCGTATCTGCTCATTCCTCCGGAGCAGGAATTGACACCCATTGCTCGCCGCCGCCTCGCAGCGTTGAAAGAATTTTCCGATTTGGGAGCCGGCTTCAAAATTGCCGCGCTCGATCTGGAACTGCGAGGCGCAGGCAATCTGCTGGGCGGAGAGCAAAGCGGGCAGATCGAAGCGGTTGGTTTCGAGATGTACACGACATTGCTCGAGCGCACCGTGCGCGAGTTGAAAGGTGAAGAGTTGCCAGATCGCGTCAGCACTCAGCTCAATCTCGCTCTGAACCTGCGCATTCCCAATGAGTACATTCAGGAAGAAAACCAGCGCCTGCGGATGTACAAACGCATCGCCGGCGTTGAAAACAAAGACCACCTCTCCGATGTGCGCTCCGAGTTGGAGGACCGTTACGGTCCATTGCCGCAGACGGTCCGCAACCTGCTCGATGCCGCAGCGTTGAAGTTGTTGAGCGAGCGTGTGGGCGTCATTGGCATCGATCGCAAACGCGAATCGGTTCAGATTCGCTTTTCCGAACAGGCCACTGTCGATCCGGCGCGGCTTGCCGAGTTCGTCGGCAAGACCAGGGGCGCGCAGTTCTCTCCCGGCGGCCTGTTGAAATTCAATTTGAAATCGACTGACGCCGAACTCGCGCTCTTTCAGATCACTTCACTTCTGCACGAGCTTTCCGGAGAACCTGCGCGAGTTGCATAAGCAACTGATCCGTTTGTGGAGCGTATAATTCCGGCGTCGAGATTCATGCAGACCGAGAGCTCCACTCCCCCGGAACGATCGAATACGCGGATATTAATCGGAAGCCACTTCGCCGATATCATCATTAACCGCGAACGCGAAATCCCTATCTACTACTGGATCGCTCAGCAGCTAGGCTCGGCCGATATCGTCGGCTGGGGGCAGGAAGATACATTCGAAAAAGCTGAAATAGGAGCGAAGGAATTCCTCGAAGAGCGCAACCGATTCACGGGCACTCTGGCGACTTCAGCGTCTGATTAATCCATCTGACCAGACTCTTTCTGCGGCTCCGCTCTTTGAAATACCAGGCCTCTTTTCGGTACTGTCACCTCGGAGCGCCGGAACGACGGTGGATCCTGCACCTTTTGGGTTGCGCTCCGGGGCATCTGCTGTTCATCGTGGATGAAGAAGAAGACAGCGGATTCCCCGCGCCGCAAACCAAAGCGTAGAAGATTCGCACCAGATCGCGGCGGCGCGAGGAATGACGGTGTCAACAAGGAATGCCCTTTGGGTGAAGTTGAGCGCGCCCCACGGATCTGAGGATCGATCACCCAGCCTTGCGGCGAGGCCGATCTAGAACCGGAAGCTGATAAAGCTGAACCCGGAAGCGAAAAACAGGATCACGTTCCACCAGCTTGCGCAGGAGCCGGAACTGAACTTCCTCTTCGCAGGCCTCGCAGCGAGGAAACACTTCGCCCTGCATCAGAGTCACTTCCGCAGGAAGCACATGCTCCTTATGCTGCACCGCATAGATTCCGCTTTCGGGAACTACCGAGCCCGTCTTGTGAAATCCGTCCGAGATGGAAACGATCTTCCGAGCCATTTCAGGGATGTGCTCCTGGGACGAAATTTCCCCGGGACACACCTCCAGCTATTTTGACGAGTGGGCGCTTTTCTAAGATGTCACTATCAGTGACAGAGTTGCCGCTCGAATGAGTGAACATATTGCGGTGTGTTCGTGAAGAATTTGCCGCATTCGGCAGCTTGCCTCTCCGCCCGTGTTGAAAACAAGAGACTTGGCGATGGCCGGGTGTTTGCACGAAGTCGATCGTGAATGGCGCAGCTATGGAGCGAGCGATGAAAATGCGACGGACCGCAGTGTCGTATCGGGAGAACTGCGGGGGAATGCTGCGCAATCTCGCCAGCGGCTTCGGCCGTACCATCAAGAGCCTTGCCGACATCGAAATGTACGAGGATCTGCGCGAGCGCATCTTCAAGAAGTCCGTCACCCATGGTTCTGAGCCAGGAGAACCCTTCTCGCGTTAGTCCCGATCTGGGATCCATCAAACCGTTTCGCACACTGCCTTTTCTTCTGATAAAAATAGTGCGCTTCAGGTACAGCTATGAAACGCACATTGCTCTTTGTTTCTCTCCTTAGCTTTTCGTCCATTCTTATCGCGCAGAACGCGCCCAGCGGGCCGCCGTCGGCGGTCCAAACCGTGCAGCCGAACCCGGCTCTGATTGTGGAAGGCATTCCGCCGATCCCCGCTTCGATCGCGCAGCAGGCCGATCGCTACACGCAAGTACGCTCCGCGGCCTTTCTCGACTGGCATCCGAAACAACGCGAGATGCTGATCAGCACGCGCTTCGGCGATGTTCCTCAGGTGCATCGCGTGCTCGCGCCGGGAGCCGCACGCACACAGCTCACTTTCTTTCCTGATCGCGTCACCTCGGCTCACTACGACCCGGTAAAGGGAAGCTATTTCATCTTTTCCAAGGACATCGGCGGAGGCGAGTGGTACCAGTACTACCGCTACGATCTCGATAGCGGCAACATCACGCTGCTCACCGACGGCAAGTCGCGTAACCTGAGCGCCGTCTTCGCCAACCACAGCGGACAATTCGCTTACGTGTCGACGCGCCGCAATGGTCAAGACACAGATCTCTGGCTGATGGACGCCGGCAATCCCAAAACGGACCACATGTTGCTTGAGCTCCAGGGTGGCGGATGGCAGCCCACCGATTGGTCTCCCGACGACAAGCAGCTCCTGCTCCATCAGGAAGTATCGGCAAACGAGAGTTACATCTGGCTGGTCGACGTTGCCGCTGGGCAAAAGAAGCTGCTTACTCCAAAAGGACCAGAGCAGATTGCATACGGAGAAGCGAAATTCAGCAAAGATGGAAAAGGCTTCTACACCACAACCGACCGCGAGTCCGAATTTCAGCGGCTCGCCTACTTTGACCTGGCGTCGCTGCAGCCGAAATATTTGAGCAGCGACATCAAGTGGGATGTCGATGAATTCGACGTCAGTCCCGATGGCCGCACCGTCGCTTTTGTAGCAAATGAAGATGGGGCAGGAGTCATTCGGCTGCTCGATACGGCTTCTGGCCGGTCCAGGCCCGGGCCGAAGCTTCCGCTTGGGGTCGTATTCGGAATCAAGTGGCACAAGAACGGACGCGATGTGGCCTTCAGCCTCAGCTCGGCGAAGTCTCCGCTCGACAGCTACTCCTTCGACGCGCAAACCGGCAAGCTCGACCGCTGGACCACGAGCGAAACCGGCGGATTGAATCCGGCGAACTTCGTCACGCCAGATTTGATCCACTGGAAGACCTTCGATGGGCGCACGCTTTCCGGCTATCTCTACAAACCAGCAAATGGAAAATTTACCGGCAAGCGGCCGGTGATCATCAACATTCACGGCGGTCCCGAAGGACAATCTCGTCCGGGCTTCAGCGCGGGAACCAACTACTACGTGAACGAACTCGGCGTCGCCGTGATCTTTCCCAACGTGCGCGGTTCAACTGGATACGGCAAGAGCTTCCTCAAGCTCGACAACGGCTTTCAACGTGAAGACACGTACAAAGACATTGGTACGCTGATCGATTGGATCAAGCAGAATCCCGATCTCGACGGCAGCAGCATCATGGTCACCGGAGGCAGCTACGGCGGGCACATGACCTGGAACGTAGCCACGCGCTACGACGACGAACTCTGCTGCCAGCTTCCCGTTGTGGGAATGACCAATCTGGTCACCTTCCTCGAACATACCGAGCCGTATCGCCGCGATCTACGCCGCGTCGAGTATGGCGACGAACGCGATCCGAAAATGCGCGAGTTCATGGAGCGCATCGCTCCCATGAACAACTGGCAGAAGATCACCAAGCCCACATTTGTAGTCGCCGGCCAGAACGATCCGCGCGTTCCGGTGAGCGAGTCGCAGCAGATGGTCGAAAAGCTTCGCGGCAGCGGCGTGCCGGTGTGGTTCTTAGTCGCTAAAGATGAAGGTCACGGCTTCTCGAAAAAGAAGAACCAGGATTTCCAGTTCTACGCGACGATCATGTTCGTGAAGCAATTTTTGTTGAAGCAGCCAGTGGGGGGAACAGCGGGGGAGTAACTCGTCTCAGTGATAAATACGAACCGGAACCGGTTGCGAATAAAGTGCAGCACCAAAGTCGCCGTCGCCGCGCAGGTTTGAGAATCTCAACACGATCAGATCTGTCATCCTGTCTATGAACAAGGATGACAGATTAAGTAGTCTCGATCCTGCTAAGTGCATTATTAGCGTACATGCATGACTGTTGCTCTCGATCATTGATCACATTTCCCAACTAGCGCTGACCGATTTAGCCTGCATGCAGGTATCACAGAAAAAGGCCGACGAATTTTCGTCGGCCTTTTTGGCGATTCAGAGTTTACCGCGGGACTGTCGATTGTTGCTGTTGCGGCATCTGCGGCTGTGTTTGCATCGGTTGCATCTGCTGCTGACTTGGCTGGGTTGCGGACGGCTGCTGCTGGCTCTGATACTGCTCGTTTTGCGATTGCTGCTGATCCGCTGGACCGGCCGAGGGCATGCCTTGCGCCGATGCAACGTTCCCGATCGGTTCGCCGGAGACCACCATCTGCACGCGGCGATTCTGTTGACGCCCTGACGCGGTGGCGTTGCTTGCAACTGGATCGTTCTGGCCGAAGCCTTGCGCGGTTACGTTGTTCAGGTTGATGCCTTGGCCAACGAGGTAATCGCGAACGGTCATGGCGCGTCGTTCGGAAAGCTGCTGATTGTAATCCGGTGTACCGGTGCTGTCGGTGTAGCCCTCGACCTGCACTTTCAAATCCGGATACGCAAGTAGGATTCCCGCGACCTTCGCCAGCTTCTCGCGGGCGCCTGGTTTGAGCGTGTATTTATTCAGATCAAACAGCACGTCGGACATGTTCACGATCAATCCGCGCGCGCTGTCGCGCGTCTGCAGAATCGAGTTGAGCTGCTGCTGCAGCCGTTGACGCAGTTGTTCTTTTTGCTGGTTGGCTTGTTGCGCCTGAAGCTGCGCTTGTTGAGCTTGTTGCTGAGCCTGCTGCGCCTGTTGTTCGGCGGCGGCTCGCTGCTGTTCAGCGGCCTGGCGCTGTTGCTCAGCTTCCTGCTGCGCCTGCAGTGCCGCTTGTCGTGCCTGGTCGGCTTGCTGCTGCGCTAGCTCCGCCTGCTGACGCGCTTGCTGCGCGGCCTGTAGATCCTGTTCAGCCTGGGCGCGCTGCTCAGCTTCTTTCTGCCGCTGAGCTTCCGCTTCTGCGGCACGAGCGCGAGCTTCTTCGACCCGCTGGCGTTCGCGTTCCTGCGCCTGTGCTACCGACTCCTGCTCGCGGCGGCGCAGCGTGATCACGCGCGCGTCCTCGGCATTTTGAGCGGCGTCGCGCGCGGCGGTTTCCACCGGCTTCCACTGCTTGCGACGGTAGTAGTCTTCGGCGCGGTCGAGTGACGCCTGCGCCTTGGCGATAGAGTCAGCCGCGTACTGATCTGCGCCGGCCGCTTCCGCGAGACGGAGCGCATTGCGGGCCTCCAGCAATCCGAGGGGAACTTTGTGATGATCGTGGTTCTCGTCCTCGACCAGCGGCTTCAGAGCGCTTGCACTCTCGGTCTTGGTGTACTGGCCGCGCGGCAATAGCTCGTATTTAGCTGTGACTTCCTCGATCTGTCCTTTCGTATCGGGCAGGATCTTGTTTTCCATCACGACGACATCGCTCGGCGTCGTAACTGCGAAGTAGGGCTCGGCGGTAACAATTAATCCGAAGGTCTGCAGGCCGGTGGTCACGTCAAGCTGCGCGTGATCTCCTTTCATCGGCAGCTCTCCCAGATTTTGCGCGCGGCCTTCAGGCGTGATCGCCCACAGAACATAGGTCAGGTACTCAGGACCAAATTGGGTCGGATCGCCGACTTTATCGACCTTCGCGCTGATCACGACCCGGCCGTGGCGGCTGTCGACATGGGCATCGCCTTTGGCCTGCGGCATCAGCGTGGTTCCTACCATTCCCACTTTTGTCTCTCCGCCGAGATGTCGGTAATTCACGGCTTCGATTGTGCGGCTCACGACCTGCACTTTGAACAGGGGCACGGTCTCGCCACTCTGGTTTGTAGTGGTGCCCTGGGCGTAGCCGTTGTTGTTGTTCTGGTCGGACGGCGGTTGCGATGTCGGATTCGGTACCTGCGCGGCAGCAAACGCGCAGAGCGATAGGCAGAGAGCGAAGACTCTGATCTTCATAACCACCTCTGAAATGTCAGTTGGACAGGGAACAGTGCTTAACGGCTGAGATGCAATGACTTGAGAAAAGGAGGGATATCTCGAAGCAGCCGCTCACTCCTAAGCTGCTGATACACAGGCACTTCGCTCGATGCTGGTAATGTTTGATGGAGCGCGGCTACCGGCTTGCGCTTCACAGGCGCGATAATATATTTACAGCGTTTTCCCAACGCCCGAGTCGAACTATCATGCGTTTACGAGTCTCAGTAATTTCAGCTGCTCTCATGCTGCTTACCACATTTGCTTACACCGCTGACACTTCCGTCCTGAAACCCCCGCCGGGAACCAAGGTGGCCATCGTCGAATTCCTCGATCTCGAGTGCCCGGATTGCGCCAATGCCAATCCGCTGATCGAAGCGGCTTCCAGGACCTATAACATCCCGGTAGTCCGGTACGATTTCCCGCTTGCCAAGCACAATTGGTCGCGGCAGGCTGCGGTCATCGCCAAGTACTTCGACAGCCAGTCAAAGTCGCTCGGAGCCGCGTGGCGCGCCTACTGCTTTGAAAATCAGCCGGCAATTACTCCGGAGAACCTGCGCAGCTACGCAGACAAATTCGCGGCCGCCAATAAGACCTCTCTGCCTTTCGTTGTCGATCCCGACGGCAAGTATGAAGCTGAGATCAAGGCGGACTTGGCTACCGGGGAGCGGGTCGGAATCCAGCACACCCCGACGATTTACGTGGTGTCCAGTGCGTCTCATGGGCAGCCGTTTGTCGAGGTAGTAGACCGGTCCAAGCTGTATGCCATCATCGATCAGATGAAGAGCGAAGCGGGCGCCAACTCCAAATCCGCAAGCTCTAAGACCTCGACTAAGAGATCGGCAAAGACCACGAAAATCGCCAAGAAGTAGATCTGTAAGTGGCTGATTTCTCGGGCTTTATTGATTAGTCGCGGAAAAGGAACAGCGCCTGCCTTCGACTTTAGTCACTTTATCGAAGGTGCCGTTACGTTCGTTAGCTGTGCCCAACCGGTAAACGAAGATAGATTTTGGAAGTGATGCTGAAAGCGCTCCTCCTCACACGCGATCAGGAAGTCCTGCGCGTTATCAGACGTGTGCTGGAAACGGTGAGCATTGAGATGGAAACCGTCACCTCCACCGATGCCGCCCGGCAGACCGTCGACCGGCGCAAGTTCGACGCGATCCTTATCGACTGCGATGACGTTCAGAGCGGCTGCGACCTTATCCGCGAGCTGCGCAAAGGTAAATCCAACGCAAAGTCGATCGTCTTTGCCATCACCAACCGGGTAACAAGCGTAAAAGACGCTTTTTCCATCGGCGCGAATTTCGTGCTGGACAAGCCGGTTTCGCCGGACCGGGCTGCCCGTAGCCTGCGAGCTGCACATGGGCTGATTCTGCGCGAACGGCGTCGCTATCACCGCCATCCGCTGCAGACTACGGCCCACGTCACCTATGGCAATCTGCGCGATGTGCCCATCCCGCTCAGCAATATCAGTGAAGGCGGCGTGGCTCTGGCCACCTCCCGCACCGCGGATATGAAAGGCGCTGTTTCGCTTCGATTCGAGCTGCCGGGCTGCAATCGCTCGCTCGAAGCCAAAGGCGAGTTCGTGTGGACCAACGATTCTGGACGAGTAGGCGTGCGCTTTACCACAGTGCCTCCGAGTACCAAATCGGAACTCGACGCCTGGATCGCCCGCCAGCTTGACGTTTCTACTCCGGCGTTAATGACCGTCGGTAGATAATCACCGCCTCTCAGTTACACTCGTTTCCGTGAACCTCGCCTTTTTTGGCGGTACCTTCGATCCTATCCATCGCGGGCACGTGGCTGTTGCCGACAGCGCGGCCAAGCGGTTCGAATTAGGCAAAGTTTTGTTCGTTCCTGCCGAGGTCCCGCCGCACAAGCAGAGCCAAACCTTTGCCAGCTTCGCCCATCGCATGGCAATGGTTGCCTTGGGGACATCGGGACATGCGGCGTTTATCCCCTCCGATATGGAAGCCCGCCTCTATGCCGAGACGGGAAGGCCGAACTATTCGCTTGAAACCATCCGCCGCCTGAAAAGCGAGCTGAAGAAGGCCGACAAACTCTATTTCCTGATAGGCATCGATGCATTTCTCGACATTGCAAAGTGGCATCGACCTGTCGATCTGCTGCGCGAATGCGAATTCATCGTCGCAAATCGCCCTGGATATTCTCTGGGGGACATCGCCGGTGCATTGCCGCAAGAACTGCGCCCTAAGGATGAAGTGTTGAAGGCAGCGCGCAAAGGCGCCGGCGGACTTGCTTCATCCGGTGCAGTGATGGCGTTCTCCGGTGTCGTGCTGCATCTGCTGGAAGATGTTTCTGAGCGTGTTTCCTCCACCCAACTCCGTGCGGCGGCAGCCTCGTCGGGCCGCCGACTCGAAGGCTACGTCGGAGATGGGGTGGCCGAGTACATCCGCAAAACCCGCCTATATCGCAGCGGCAAAGCTGCTGAAACCGCGAGCGCACCCACTCACACCAGCGCTGCGAAAAAGAAATCGCGGGGCCGAGAACACTGAGACTAGAATCAGGTCAGCAAACTCGCGCGACGGAGAAGAATCCAACCAGACGAATGAGTGCGCAAATCCGAACTCAGGTAGCATCTGCCGTAAAGGCCTGCGAAGACAAAAAAGGCGAGGACATCAGCGTCCTCGAAATGGACAAGAACTCCTCGGCATTCACCGATTACTTCGTAATCTGCAGCGGAAAAAATCCCAGACAAATTCAAGCCATCGCTGATGAAGTGGAGCTGCGCCTCAAACGCGAAGGCGTTCCGGCCAACCAGGTGGAAGGCTACAATCAGGCCGACTGGGTGTTGCTCGATTACGTGGATTTTGTCGTGCATATTTTTTCTGAAGCGACGCGCAAGTTCTACGACCTGGAGCGGCTCTGGAAGTCGGCGCGCAAACTCACGGTCGATGAACTGCGTAAACCGGTAGCGCGTGCCAGAAAGGCGAGTAGCGATTCCAGATCGGGAACAAAAGCCTCCGGACCACGCAGGTCTGCAAAAAAGTCTTCAACTCGAGCCGGCAGCACCAGCCGTCGCCATAAATCTTCGAAATGAGCGCCAAAGACTCGCTTACTCGCTTCTCCGACCGCGTTGAGGATTACGTCAAGTACCGCCCCGGGTATCCTCCACAGGTGATCGAGGTGCTGCGCACGCGCTGCGGACTGACGCCGAGCGCAGTGATTGCCGACATCGGCTCCGGGCCCGGAAACCTGGCGCGGCTTTTTCTCGACAACGGGAACGAAGTCCTCGCAGTCGAACCGAATGCGGAAATGCGCGAGGCGGGAAAGCAGTCGCTGGGCAATCGCGGAGGGTATCGCAGCGTCGATGGACGCGCCGAAGGCACGCGACTCGACAATGCTTCCGTGGATTTCGTCACTGCAGGCCAGGCCTTTCACTGGTTCGATTGGCCGCGCGCCAAAACCGAATTCCGCCGTATACTCCGCCCTTCAGGCTGGGTGGTTTTGCTCTGGAATGAGCGCCTCACGGACAGCAGCCCGTTTCTGCGCGACTACGAAGCGCTGCTGGTTCAATACGGAACTGACTATAAAGACGTGCGCCACGAACGCTCATACGAAAACATCAGCGACTTCTTTGGCCGCAAGCCGGACGGCGCCGTTTTGCAGAACCAGCAGGTGGTCGACTTCGATGGACTTCGTGGACGCTTGCTCTCCTCGTCCTATGTTCCCGGAATAGGAAATCCAAAACGGGAACCGATGCTCGCCGATCTCAAGAATCTGTTCGCCACACATCAGCGCAATGGCCGGGTGGCCATCGACTACGAAGTCAGGATGTACTTCGGGCAGATCGGATGAAGCTGCGGGTCGCGTGGATAGCCCCAAAATCCCGCAGCAAAGAACCCGCATATGACGCCCTCACGCGCGAGTACATCGCGCGCATCGCGAAATACCAGGCAATCGAGACCTCTGACCTTCCAAGTGAGGCCGCTCTGCTGAAGCTGCTCGAGCGCTCGTCCGGTCGCACTGCTCCCGCGCTCGTCCTGCTCGACAGTCGAGGCAAGCAGATGAGCTCTGAAGAATTAGCTGCCTACCTCGAATCGCAGCAATCAGCCGATGTGCAGCAGCTACTGTTTGCAATCGGCCCGGCAGACGGCTTCACCGACGAAGCTCGCAGCCGCGCGAGCAAGCTGATCTCACTCGGCAAGATGACGTTTCCTCACGAACTTGCGCGCGTCGTCCTGCTCGAGCAGCTCTATCGCGCATTTACAATATTGAGGAAGCACCCGTATCACTGCGGACACTAATGGCTGACGTACGCCGCGGTCTCATCATCGTGAACACCGGTCCCGGAAAGGGAAAGACCACCGCCGCCATGGGCACAGCTCTGCGCGCAGTCGGGAATGGGATGAAGGTGTTAATGCTCCAGTTCCTGAAGGGCTCTTGGCACTACGGCGAGCTGGATGCGGTGAAAGCTTTCGGCGAGAATTTCATAATGAAACAGCTCGGTCGAGGCTTCGTGAAAGTCGGGGGCGCTGAGACTGATCCGGAAGACGTCCGCATGGTGGAAGAAGCCTGGCAGGAGAGCCACGAGGCAATCCTCTCCGGTAAATGGGATTTGGTCATTCTCGACGAGATTAATTACGCGATCAGCTACGGCATGCTCGATCCGGAAAAAGTGGTCGACGCGCTCAAGCAGAAGCCCGAAATGGTTCACGTAATCCTCACCGGGCGCAACGCTCACGCGAAGATCGTGGAGGTTGCAGACACCGTCACAGAAATGCGCCAGGTAAAGCACGCGTACGAAGCTGGTATTCTGGCTCAACGGGGAATCGAGTACTGAATGACGTGGTTTAAGCGCGAAAGCTCGGAGCTGGAATCGTCGGGCGAGAAGCGGGTTCGCACCGAGGGCCTTTGGGAGAAGTGCGATGGATGCCGCCAGATCATCTGGAAGAAGGATCTGGATGCCAACCTCAACGTCTGCCCAAAGTGCCAGAAGCATTTTCGCCTCGATGCGCGCAGCCGCCTGGCGATTCTGCTCGACAACAGCGAGTGGGACGAGACGGAAACGAATCTGAAGTCCACCGATCCGTTGTCGTTCGTTGACACCAAACGCTATCGTGACCGCCTCGCCAAAGCCCAAAAAGAAACTGGCATCAGCGACGCCATCATCAACGCCGAGGGAACGCTCGATGGCAAGCCGGTCATCGTCAGCGCCATGGAATATCGCTTCATCGGCGGCAGCATGGGAGCAGTGGTGGGCGAAGCCATTACCCGCGCGATCGAGAAAGCCATTCAGAAGCGCAAACCGCTGATTGTTGTTTCTGCCTCGGGCGGAGCGCGCATGATGGAAGGTGTGGCGTCGCTCATGCAAATGGCCAAGATCTCCGCCGCACTGGCCAAGCTTGACGACACCGGTCTGCCGTACATCTCTGTGCTCACCGATCCCACAACGGGAGGCGTAACCGCTTCCTACGCAATGCTGGGCGATCTGAATATTGCCGAGCCAGGAGCGCTCATCGGATTCGCCGGCCCACGCGTGATCGAGCAGACCATCCGTCAAAAGCTGCCGGAAGGATTCCAGCGCAGCGAGTTTCTGCTCGAACATGGAATGCTCGATGCTGTAGTTCATCGCAAGGACATGAAAGCGTACTTATCGCGCGCGCTCAGCTTTATGGCAGCGGCGTAGCTCAGAGTCGCGCGGTTCTCGCGCCGAAAACCCGCATCCAATCACAGCGGCAACATGGACCCGGAAATTTCCCATCTCGCCCGCGCACTCGAAGATCTCACTCGTCGTGTCGAGCGGCTCGAGCAACTTCTCGCTCAGCGCCCCGTCAGAAGCGATAGGCCGTATGTTGTGCCGACTCCGCCAGCCCGTGCCAGCCTCGAATCACGAGTCGGCTCTCAATATCTGAACCGCGCCGGGATTATTGCTCTTCTGGTCGGGATAGCATTTTTCCTGAATTGGGCATTGGTCAACAACTGGATCGGCCCGCTCGCAGTCGTGATCGTCGGACTGATCACCGGAGTCGCTCTCTTCATGGCGGGCGAATGGTTCCTGCGCCGCAGCTACAACATCTTTGGCTTCTCGCTCCAGGGACTGGGAATCGCAGCGCTCTATCTGACCATCTGGGCAGCTTCTGAGTACTACCGAATTCTGCTCCCCTGGGCAGGATTCGCGGCAATGGTGCTGCTCACCGCCGCAACAGCGCTCGCCGCAACACTGCGCAACAGCGAAGCTCTCGCCATCTTTGCCGCGCTCGGCGGATTCGGCACTCCGCTCCTGCTCTCCACCGGACGCAATCTCGAAACAGAATTGTTCATCTATGTGCTGATTCTCTGCGCCGGAATGCTGGTCACCATCCGGCGGCGGCCGTGGGTTGCGCTGCTGATCACCAGTTTTCTCGGAGCGCTCACCGTTTCGGCAGTTTGGTTCGCAAACTACTATTCCAAAACGGAACAGACCGAGGCGTTCGCCTTTTTCTGCCTGGTGTTCGGCGCTTTTGCCATTGCGCCGATCCTAATGCAGCACGCGCTCGATCTGCCGCGAATGCAAATTCTCGTCTTCGTGCTCCCGGCCGCAGCGCTGGTCTTCCTGATAGGTTGCGGTGGCATTCTCGACGCCGACGAGTTCACCTGGACAGCGCAGATCATGGCTGTGGCATTGGCAATCGCCTCCTGGCGCTGGTGCCGTGAAAGACTGCGAGCTTCGTATTTCATCACCGCACTGGCCGCATCGGCGGGCAGCATACCCGTAGCGTTCGACGGCCACTGGACCACGTCGCTCATCTGGCTCGTCTACGGGATCGTGCTGATCATGTTTGGATTCGCGCGCAAGCTGCCGCTGGTGCGCTGGAGCGCGCTGGTCCTGCTCGGCGTGACGATCTTAAAGGTGTTTATCTACGATCTCTCCAACCTCGGCCAGGGCTATCGCATTCTCGCTCTTTCCATTCTCGGAATTGCGCTGCTCTCGCTTTCTTTTCTTTACCAGCGAGATTGGCTCGGAATGCGCAAACCGTAAATGTGCATGAACGATCAGTTTGTTTGACTCACTGGCCGGCAGTACGGGCTTTCGCCCTCACGCGATAAAGTCGCTCAGTGAAGCCGCCGTCGCGCTCGAAGGCGACAGCCAGCGAAATTAGCTGGTGGTCTAAGAGGCTGCATGCCACTGCAATGAGTACCAGCGCAGCATTGGCTGCAATTTCAGGGTAGGTGGACGAAGTGGACTTCGTGGACTCAGTGGACGGGGTATTGAGATCTTTTTGTCCACTGCGTCCACTCCGTCCATTGAGTCCAGTTGGTCCACTAATTCCGCTCTGTGCGTTAGCTCCACGCTGTTCCCGAACCCACTGCGCAACACAATCGGCGTTGGCGCACCGGCGTGCAACAAGGCTGCTCCTGCGGGGGTCGTCGCGCTCCCAAACCGGCAGCCCTCGTTGCCGGAGAAAGTCTTCGTAGTCAAGCCGTAGCTCTTCCAAGCTCGCCCTGGCAACGTTTGTCAACTTCAGTTCAGTCTTCTTCGACGTACCTGCAGCCTGGCTACCTTCTGCAATGTTCTGCACTCCGCTCCGTGCCGCTTGCACCATCTGATCGTGCGTGCGGCTGCGCTTCTCGACGTAGCGGGCGCAAAACCGCACAGTAACGTCGTACACAAGCTGCGCAACCTGAAAGCTCTTCAGCTTGCGGTAGCCTCCGTGCTTGGTTATAAGTTCCTGTTTGTCAGGCATAAAATCTCGCCGGCTTATTCCGGTGAATCTGGCGCTCTAGCCGAGTTCGGCCGCCCCTCACTTGTAATGTTCAGGGCAGGCGCAGCGTCCATCGCGTCCATAAAGTCCATTTCGTCCACTTCGTCCATCATTATTGCGAGCGCACCATAGTAACAACAAACACCCAAAACTTTTCCTCCTCCCTGCTATTCTGAATTTTCAAAATGCGAGCCTTCATCGGATTCATCTGCGCTGTCGTTATCGTCGCCATCATTGTTCTCGTCGCCTTCTCAGCGACTCCAGTAATCACGCTTCCCGATTCGCTGCACACTATCGGGCAGGCTACGCCGGTCGCGGTACAAATTTCCGCGCCACACGGACTGAGTCGCGCTGTCGCGTGGATCGAACAAAATGGTGAGCGCTACCAACTCGCGAATGTCGAACATCCCAGGCATCGTTTTCGCTGGCGCAGCGATACAGCTGAACACACGTTGAAGTTCACGGCTGGTTCGAAAGGCACTCCGCAGCTCAAAGATGGAAACGCGCGAGTGATTGTCGAAGCGACCTCGAACGATTTTCGCGGCAAAACGGTTGAAGCAGCGCGCGATGTGACTGTGGTGCTGCAACCCGTCACAGTGAGCGTCGATTCCGACCAGCACTATCTTTACGTCGGCATGGCCGACCTCGTGACTTATAACGTGACAGGCGCGCCGACTGCATCAGGCGTTCGCGTCGGCGACGAGACCTTCCGTGGCTGGCCGATGCCCGGCGGAAAACCCGGCGAGTTCTCGCTGTTTGCTTTTGCATGGAACATGCCGCCCGATACCTTGCCGCTGGTCTATGCCGTTGGTCCGGGCGGCGATGAGGCGCATGGACAGATTTCCGTGGTATTCCCGAAAGGGGAGCAACCCCGATATCGCGTGCGCGACATCCAGGTGGACGACAAGTTCATGCAGAAGGTGGTCACCGAACTGGAGCCGAACGGCTCCGGAGATCCTGTCGAGCGCTTCGTGCGTATCAACAGCGAAATGCGCAAGGCGAATAACAAAACTCTTGCCGATTTGCAGAACAAGACTGAAGCGAAGTTCTTGTGGTCACAGCCGTTCCAGCAACAGCCGAACACAAAAGTCGAAGCCAACTTCGCCGATGTCCGCAATTACATCTACCACGGCAAGAAGATCGATCAGCAGACGCACCTCGGCTACGACCTCTCGAGCACGCAGCACGTCGGCGTGCAAGCCTCGAATGATGGACGCGTTGTCTATGCCGCGCCTTTAGGAATCTACGGCAACTGCGTCGTCGTTGATCACGGCTACGGACTCCAGACGATCTACGGCCACATGAGCGAGATCGACGTTCACGACGGCGATATGGTCAAGCGCGGCCAGGTAATGGGCAAGAGCGGCATGACGGGCA
The DNA here is from genome assembly GCA_035764005.1 of Terriglobales bacterium. Taxonomy (NCBI): domain Bacteria; kingdom Pseudomonadati; phylum Acidobacteriota; class Terriglobia; order Terriglobales; species Terriglobales bacterium. Next base: position 50,275 of record DASTZZ010000065.1, on the reverse strand, counting down.
TGGCCGGAGGCGATCACATCCACTTCAGCATGCAGCTAGACGGCATCCAGATCGATCCGAAAGAATGGTGGGACGCGCACTGGATCAAAGATCACATTGCGCGCAGGGTAGAGCTGCCCGCAAACACGCAGTAGCTTGGATTCATGTGGGCGGCTTTTATTTGGAGTGAGTTTTGCTAGAGCGAGTTTTGATGCGCCGGGGTTCGGTGTAGCCCTCGACTTCAGTCGGGGGCGCACGGCATAGCCGTGCGTCTACGGATGAGAGAGTAAGGCCGCGCTTTAGCGCTGGTAAACGAGCGAAAGCGCGCACGAAGGAGCAATGGGAGTGAAGAGACGGCAAAAAGACTCCAAAGACGCGCAGCCTATCGGGGCAGTCGAGTTGAATGCTGTCATGGAAACTGCCCATCTTCTGCGATCGCCCAAGAACGCAGAGCGCCTCTGCTCCGCCCTCAATCGAGCCTCGCTGAAGAGGGGAAAACCGCAATCGTTGGCTTCCTTAAAACTCGACTTGGGATTGGGCTCGCGTTGAGCGTCACTTCACTTCGATCACCGCTAAACTCTGCGCCGGCAAATCCACACTGAACTGATTTCCATTGATCGCGCGCTGCTCCGGCGCGGGTAGCTCCGCCGCTTTTCGCAGAGTTTCAATCTGGGACTGCGTCGGATACCGCGGGCTGCCCATCTGCTGATACGCGTTCAGGAGCGAGCCGTGCGTCGCATCGACGCGATAAATAAAAGCCTTGTGATTTCCGCGCAAGCCAGAAAACTGGAATGTGACTGTCTTCAGAGAACCCTGGGCATCAGGCAATACAAGATTCCACGCCGCAAGCACTGGTAAGCCACCCTTCGTCGTCGCCAGTGCCGAATCGGAACTCAACGCCAAACGATGATCCCCCAGGAAATGCAGGATTTTGAACGCATTGTAGGAAGGCTTCGGCAATCCACCATTAGCTACCAGTCCAAATCCTCCATAAAACGGCTGCTTCACCACGCCCTGTTCTTCGAATACATCGGAGAATGTCCAGTACGACATGATGTCCACGAGTCCATCGCACTGGCGAATGGTATCGGCGAGCCACGGCGCCATGAAGACCGCATCGGTAATATCCGGCTCATTGGCGTAGCTGGCGTTGAACTCGCTCCAGATCAGCGGCAGGTTCGGCCGCGCCGATGCTTTGATCTGATCGTGAACTTTCTTCACCGCGCGGCAAACCATCTTGTCGCGCGGAATGAATTCATTGGTACCGAAGACGTCCTGCGCGCGGTCGTTGCCGTACACGTGAGTAGAAACAAAATCCGCGGGAACATTGGCGCTGACCACATGCTGAATGAAGGCATCCGCCCATGCCGCCTGCGCCGTCGCCGGCCCACCCACGCGCAGCCGCGGACTCACTGCTTTCAGAGCCCGCGCCGTGTGATCGTAAAGCTCGAAATACGTCGCCTGCTTCGGCTCGCCCGCCCAGAAATCGATGTTGGGTTCATTCCAGACCTCGAAGTACCACTGGCTCAGCTCGTCAATCCCATAACGGGAAAGCAGATGTTGAGCAAAAGCCGTGATCAGCCCATCCCACTTTGCATAGTCTTTAGGCGGTGAAGGCGAGGGCTTGTACCAGAACGCATGCAGCACCGGGCTCGCCGCCAGCTTCTTCGGCATGAAGCTGATTTCGACAAACGGCTTTATTCCATGTGCCAGGAGACCGTCATAGATCTGATCGACATAAGAGAAGTTGTAGATCGGATTGCCCTGCGCATCCTCGTCGTAAACTCCGTTCTCATCCTGAAAGATGGCGTGGAAGCGCACATACTTGAATCCAGTAATCCCGCGCACCCAGTCGAGATCGCGCCGGTAGCTGTCGCGCAGTGTGAGATTGGCGCGGCCGGAACCGAACATCTCTTCCCAGAAGTGGGGAAACGGAGTGGAAGGAGCAGAGAGATCTACGCGAACGACTTCGTTCGCGGCGCCACTTGATGCCTGCTGCGACATCGCCGGCAACGTTACGAGCAGAAGCAGAATAAGGCGCAGCACGGAAGAGCTCTTCGTCATGTTTTCGGTCTCGGTACCGGGCAATCGGTAAAACGCGAGCTTGTGGTAAAACGTTTTACCAGTGAAGAATCTGTATCATTCGGCTTAGACTACTGTCAAGACTGCAGCCGGATTGCGCGAAGCCTGTATTTGCGCGGATCGGAAAAGAATCCAAATGATGAAAAAGGTTCACGCTTCTATAGCTGTCATCCTGAGGCCCTCTTTTGGCCGAAGGAACTCCCGTGATCTTTCCGAATCAAATGCTGTCGCGTGGCTCTCACCACAAACTCGGGTTCATGGGCAAAGAGCCTGCGACCGCATTTTATGCTTAAACATTTGCCGGAGATCCTTCGCGCACAAAACGCGCTCAGGATGACAGACGTTGAAGGCATCGGCAAAGAACTTGAAGAAGTGATTACTGCAGACTTGGACTAGATTGAGAATGCGGAATGAACAGAGAGAGGAATACTTGCTGACGCGTCGAGAACTCATGCGCCTCGCCACTGGCGCCGCCGTTGGACTGGCGTTGCCGTCGTGCAGCTTTGCCCAGAAAACCTTCCATCCTCCCTCCGCGCCGCCGTACGCGGGCACCAACGAGCAACTGCTCGACGAAATTCAACGCGGCAGCTTCGAGTTCTTCTGGAACGAAGCCAGTCCGCAAACCGGCCAAGTGAAAGACCGCGCATTAGCTCGCGGGGGCGATCAGCGACGCATCTCCAGCATCGCCGCGACGGGGTTCGGCCTGACCGCGCTGTGTATCGCCGACCAGCGAGGATACAGAAAGTCCTCCGAAATTGCAGATCGCGTTCGCAAGACTCTGCAGTTTATCGCCAACATGCCGCACGAGCATGGCTTCTTTTATCACTTCATCGACATGGAAACGGGGCAGCGAGCATGGAACTGCGAGCTCTCGTCCATCGATTCGTCTCTCCTGCTCTGCGGAGTGCTCACCGCGCGGCAACAGTTTTCGGACCAGAAGATCAAGGATCTCGCAACCAAAATCTACGAGCGTGTGGACTGGCCGTGGATGCTCAATGGCGGCCAAACCTTCTCGATGGGCTGGAGGCCGGAAACCGGTTTCCTGAAAGGACGCTGGGAGCACTATTGCGAGCTGATGATGATCTACTTGCTCGCCATCGGCTCACCAAGTCATCCAGTCTCGCCGGCCACATGGGATGCCTGGACTCGTCCGACGATCTCGTACAAAGGCATCGAGTACATCTCCGGCAACGACCCTCTCTTCACCCACCAGTACTCACAAGCGTGGTTCGACTTCCGCCACAAACGCGATAAATACGCCAACTACTTCGAAAACTCAGTCAAAGCAACGAAAGCGCACAAACTGTTCTGCCTCTCGCTGCACGACGAATTTCCCGATTACTCCGATAACCTCTGGGGCATAAGCGCCTCCGACTACGAAAAGGGATACACCGCCTGGGGAGGCCCACCGCGCATCGGCCCGATCGACGGCAGCATCGTCCCCTGCGCGACAGGCGGATCATTATCGTTTCTGTTCGAAGATTGCATCAAGGTGCTGCGAACCATTAGCGGACCATATCGGGAAAAAGCGTGGACCGCCTACAGCTTCGTCGACGCCTTCAATCCTCTCAATGGCTGGTACGACAAAGATGTGCTAGGTATCGATTTGGGAATCACGATGCTGATGGCAGAGAATCATCGCACCGGTTTCGTTTGGGAGACATTCATGAAGAATCCCGAGGCACAATCCGCGATCAAGAAAGTTGGATTCACACCGGACTAGCAGATGCAACAGCTGGACAAGCCCGGCACCCAGGGCCGGTGCTCACGAGAGTGCCGCGCCGTTTGCGGCACAACTGAAACTAGCCCGGAGTGCAACTCCGGGTAAGCTGGCTCCGGCAATCTGAGTCCCGCGTCTTGTGCGGGACGACTGTGTGTTGTTGCCTCCACAGGAGAGCCAATCGTCCCGCAAAAATCGCGGGACTCGCGATTTGATTTTGTATCGACCCGGCATTTCATGCCGGGCTATTCCCACGCGTGCCGCAAACAACGCGGCACTCAGTAATTCCTGAGTAAGCAATCCAGAGAAATGAGATCAGCCAGAGACAGTGCTGCACTGCCTCTGGCCCTATAAGCAGACTTAGAAGTTGAATCGAGCTCCGAGCGTGACTACGCGTCCTGCGAGTGCTCCGGTGTCCTGCCCGAAGTTCGAGTTAGCGATGTTGTTGGAGATGTTCAGTGGATTGAAGTTCAAGTTGTTGAACACGTTGTACGCGTCCACACGGAATTCGATCTTGGCGTTCTCTCCCAGCACTGGCATCACCGGCAGGCCAAAAGCTTTCGTCAGCGTCATATCCAAATCCCGGTAGTTAGGACCTGTGAGGAAGCCGCGATGCAGTCCAGTCTGCGGGAGGGCTGGCCCGAAGCTGTTGCCGTTGAATGGCGTGTAACTCGGATTCGAGAAGTACGCCGTTCCTCCATTCACGTAGTTCGAACCTGTCTTGAATTGATCGTTGCTTGTGCTGGTCCCAGCTCCACCCAAGTATGCAGCTGGATACAGGCTGCCATAACCGCATGTCCCGCAATACAGGCTGCCGCCAACCACGCTAACAGTTGGCGACCATGGAAAACCGGTGTGGTAATTGAAGATTCCGCTGATTGACCATCCGCCGGCGATTTTATCGAGCACATTATTTCCATGAAAGAATCTCGGCTGCCACAGCGCATAGATCTTGTATGCGTGGGCGACGTTGTAATCTGAGCGTCCGTAGTCGAGGCTCGGATTATAGGGATACGGATTCTCGTAGTAGGGTCCTGATGCCGTGTCCATACTCTTGGACCAGGTGAACTGAAAATCGGCCATGAACTGCCGCGAGAACTGGTGACGAAGCTCGGCGATCATGGCGTTGTAGTTACCATAGCCGTTCATGTTCCAGAAGTCGCCGCCGCCGATCTGCGGATTTAATGCGAATCCAGAGGCTGCCGGAGTCGCATTCGGGTTCTCGTGGAACACCAGATTGCGCGACAAGCTTCCCTGATAACTCAGCGACATCACATAGTTATCGCCAAAGTTGTATTCGGTTTGCAGAGAGTAGTGATGAACGCGCAACGTCGGCAAGTCCTGTGGGAAGATGACCACGTTCACCGGCGCGCCACTCGCGGGCAATCCATTCGAGGCAAACGAAGATACTGCGTTCGGATTAGCAGGGAAATTAGTGAGCGAGCGCAAATTTGAGGACACTGCATACACAATGCCGGGATTCGGCGAACTCGGCGTGGCCATTGTGAATGACGGATTCACCACCAGCCCAGGATTGTTGGCGACGTTAGCCGAGAGCGCCAGTTCCAGCTGGTTGTAATTCAGGCCATAGCCGCCCCGAATTGCCAGCTTGCCCTCTGACCTTCCCGGACTCCACGCGAATCCGATCTCTGGGCCGAAATTGTTTTTCTGCGCATTCCACGAATCTCCACGTTTCACAGTCAGACCAGTCAGAAAATTCGAACCGCTTCCTGGAATAGCAACGAACATATTGCCCTGCTTCGAAGTGAGCGGCCCGAAATAGTTCCAGCGCAGTCCGAGGTTGAGGGTGAGATTCCTGGTGACTTTGAAGTCGTCTTGTCCGAACACACCGACCAGGCTTTCGCGATCGTCCTGCCGCGCGAGCGTTGGCACACCGGTGCTGGGATCGAATCTGCCGCTTTCGCTGTGCGGGGCGTCATTCAGGAAGTCCCAAAGATTAAAGAAGTTGTAACTCGGAACGGTGCCGCCCGCATTCTCATTCAAGTAGTAGAGACGCGTAACTTCTCCGCCGAATTTCAGCGTGTGGCGCCCGGCAGACTTGGTTGCTACGTCCTTAATCGCATAGGTCCATTGATTCAGTATGCTGCCGACGTTGGGACCGAACTGCTGAAGCGTGATGCTCCCGATTTGATCAATTCTGTCCGTCGGTAAACCAACCGGCGATTGCGGATTCGACGCTACCTCGTTCCAGCGCCATCCCGACGCATTCACACGAAATTCGTTCACCAGAGTTGGGGAGAAGGTGCGATCCCAAATTCCAGCAAATGCGTTGTTGATTTGCGAATGGTTGAAGAGGTCATAAGCACGCGCTGGTCCGTTGAGAAACGTGTTCGATAGAGGCACCCAGTACATGCTGAATGCCAGCCGATCTTTGCTGGTGATATTGGCGTCGACGCGACCGTTGTACTGCGCGGCCCCAAAATGGGAAGTGCTCTGCGTCACGTAGTTGGCGATGTCCGCCACGCCATCCAATCCGCTGCCTAGTCCTGGGTTCGACGCGCTCTGCCATCCCGGGTCCTGCGTTCCCAGGGCTGAAGTCAGAGGCGAACCAATATCCAGCCCTTGTCCCGGAATGGTTCGGCAATTCACGCCCTCAGTCAAACCGGCGTTCGCGCAAGTTGAATTATTGAGCCCGATGCTCTGAACCGATCCCCCAGGAAAGCCTAGATAGGTCGAGGCAATGCTCCCATTTGGCGCGAGCTTTTCGAACGCGGGAGTCTCATACCATCCATTGGCCGTGCTGGTTTGTGCCTTGGGGCTACGCGTGGTCTCGTAGGAGAAGAACGCAAACACCTTATTCTTCCAAATCGGGCCGCCGACACTTCCGCCGAGTTGCGTATAGAAGTTGTTATCGCGCAGAACCTTGTTGTTCTGCCCATTGAATCGCTGATATGCGTTTAGTCCAGGCCGGTGTGCAGTGACGAAGAGTGTTCCGTGGTACTTATCCGTACCGCTCTTTGATGTGACCTGTACTTGCGCTCCGCTGTATCGGCCGTATTCGGCGTCGTAAGCGTTGGAAAGAACCTTAACGTCCTGGACCGATTCCTCGTTCGGTGTGATGACCGTCGTGCCGCCCCATACGGCACTGGTGGTATCGACTCCATCGATCGAGTAACTGTTGTTCTCATATTGCTGACCGGCGGCGAGAGCTTGCGGACCATTTTCTGTCTGGAAGATCCCGGTACTGCCTCCGGTTGCGCCAGGGCCTTGAGTCCCTGGAAGACTAAAGCCGCCTCCGCCTCCCGCCTGGGAGTTGTCACCGAACATTCCCGGAGTCAACTGAAGAAGCTTGAACACATCGCGCCCGAAAGAAGGCATATTCTGCACCTGGTTGGTGCTGATCGTGCCGGTGATGTTGCCTGTAGCAGTGTCGATCGGCGGCGTGGCATCCGTGACTGTCACGGTTTCTTCGACTTTGCCCACTTCGAGCTGCACATCTAACGCATTCGCCTGCTCCGGAATGATGCGGATGTTGTCGAGGACCTTCTTCTTGAAGCCCCCAGCATCTACGGTGAGCTGATAACTTCCCGGCGGCAGCGCATTGAAGTGATAAATCCCCGAAGGGTCGCTGGTCGATACCATCTTTTGATTGGTTGCCGGATTCAGCAGAGTGGCCGTTGCCCCGCTGACCACCGCACCCGAAGGATCAGTCACAGTTCCATGCAGCGACGCGCGGTATTGTCCCTGCGCGACGGGAGTGAAGAAAAAACATCCGCAGAAGAAAAACGAGAACACCGAGAGAGACAGCGCACGCAAACGAGACATTCTCTACCTCCGAAGGCGCGTGGTTGAACTTGCACGCGAGTGCAAATTTCGAATGGATGAACTGCGCAAGCAGTGTTGGTGAAACGATTAACCAGCAAACCTGTAATTCGTAGCACCGAGCGACAAACGAAGTCAAGACAGGGCGGGACGAATGGAGAGCCGGCGGTTAGCGGCATTCTGCAGCGATGCTCTCAACAGAACCCGTCCCCGGCTTCTCAAAATCAGAGTCGTTCGCAAACAGATCATTCGGGTTTGTTCAACGACGCAATTGCGCCGGGAACACCTCGACTGCCTGAGAACCGACGCAGTTCCATTATGGAACTAAAGCGGGCGCCAAATTTCGCTTGACTTTCGCCCGGTTTCGTCATAGCACAGAAGTAGGGGCTTGGAATGCGTCAGCGCGCCGTATTCGCGGGCCATGAGGCCGCTTTGCGGGCATAAAATGCCCAGCGCTGATGGCCAGCAAGGTGGGATCAGGAAGATGGATTTTTCGTCAGAGTTGATGAGATCAGGCGAGATCGCGTGAGATCAGATGAGATCGGGACACGAGATATCTCATCACTCTCCATGAGATATCTGATGAGATCGGATGAGATTTGATGGGATTAGGCAAGCTCGCTACGTTTAGTCCGCGCACGGCGGCGATGGGGGCCGGACTCGTCATGATTGCTCAACTGGCGTGCCGCATCTCGAGCCAATCCGACCAGGTCATGCCTTGTCTTGATAAATATGAGATCCAATGACGGCGTCGCGGGGTCGATTCTGTCGGCGTTAACGCCGGAGTCAGACGGGGTTAACGCCGTGGAAAATTCGGCGTTAACGCCGTGGAAATCTGGGGTTAACGCCGTGGAAAAAACGGCGTTAACCCCAAGGCTCAGAATCGCAGATTTGGGCTGTAAAGCTTGCGCAGTCAATGCGATGAAAGCAGGAGTTGCTTGAAGTTGCAGATCGATCATCCAAAATGAGTCACGAAAAGCATTCGCGCAAGCGCACTCTGGAAAGCTCGAATCAGCCGGTCACGATTCGCAGCCTCGCGAAGTATCTCAAGCTCTCGCCGGCGGCGGTTTCGATGGTGTTGAACTCGACGCCGAAGGCCAAACGCTTTCCTGAGAAGACCAGGAAGCGCATTCTCGCGGCGGCGGCGAAGTTCAATTACCGGCCCAACTTCGTCGCGCGCTCGCTGCGGAAGCAGCAGACGTTCACCATTGGAGTGCTTGTCCCCGAAGTGAGTGAAGGCTATGCGGCGCTGGTGCTGGCGGGCATCGAAGATTATCTGCTGCAGGCTGGGTACTTCTACTTCGTCGTCAGCCACCGGCATAAGACGCATCTGCTCGAGCAGTATCCGCGGCTGTTTATGGAGCGGCTGGTCGAGGGCATCATCGCGCTCGATACGGCGGAGCTTCCGTTCGTGCCGAATGTGCCGATGACGGTGGTGTCCGGACACCGCCGTTTGCCAGGGATCACGAACGTCGTGCTCGATCATCGCCAGGCGGCGATTCTGGCTCTCGAACACCTGCTCCAGCTTGGGCATCGTCACATTGCGTTCATCAAGGGCCAGCCATTCAGTTCCGATACGGAAACGCGCTGGGCCTCGATTCGCGAGGCGGCGCGCAAGCTGGGGCTGACAGTCGATCCCGATTTGGTAACGCAGCTCCAGGCCGACACGCCGACGCCCGAGCCGGGCTACGACGTGACCAAGTCGCTACTGGCGAAGCATCGTCATTTCACCGCGATGTTCGCGTTCAACGACATCTCGGCGATCGGCGCGGTGCGCGCTCTGCTCGATTCGGGAGTCAAGGTGCCGGGCGAGGTCTCAGTGATCGGCTTCGACGACATCCAGAGCGCCGCCTTCCAAAACCCGCGCCTCACCACGATTCGGCAGCCGCTGCGGCGCATGGGCGAACTCGCTGCTGAGATGCTGCTGAAACGGATTCGCGGCGCCGAGTTCCCGAAGATCCTCGCCGTAGAACCGGAGCTGATCGTGCGCGAGTCAACGGCGCCTCCTCCCATTTCGGTACTGGAGGAGCTGCATGAGGCGCGAGCCGCAAAGACGTAACGGAACCGTCGGCGGTAGATCGGGGTCCCCAACAGACGCCGACTTTGCGTCTGATGGGGTGATAGCCGGTGGGTCAGAGCTGGCCGAATGGCCAGCTCCGAGCTGCAACGATGCCGCACGCTGTGAAGTTGATGTAAGCAGTCACGAGAAGCGCAGCCGCAAAAACCGCGGCTGGAACCGCGGCTGCCCCAGCGCCTACTGGCGCCGGTTCTGTTCCGCATTGGAAGTCCGAGGCTTCCACCTTATAAAATCGTTGCGCTCGAAAACTCCAATTCCCATCAGGTGATCCATGCCGGAGACCCAGGTAGCCACGCAGCAACACGATATTCAGTCGATCCTTCGCGAAGGACGCAAGTTCGATGCGCCCGCGGAATTTGCCCAGCATGCGCGCGTCCAGAGCATGGCCGAGTACCAGAAGATGTACGACGCCGCTGCGGCTGATCCGGAGAAGTTTTGGGCGGGCGTAGCTGGCGAGCTGCATTGGTTCCAAAAATGGAACAAAGTCCTCGAGTGGGAGCTGCCCTGGGCGAAGTGGTTCGTCGGCGGCAAGATCAATCTTTCTTACAACTGTCTCGATCGCCACGTGAACGGTCCCCGCAAGAACAAGGCCGCAATCATCTGGGAAGGCGAGCCGGGCGACGTACGCACGCTCACGTATCAGCAACTTCTCGGCGAAGTTTCGAAGTGCGCGAATGCGCTGAAGCAGCTTGGCATTAAAGCCGGCGATCGCGTTGCTATCTACATGGGAATGACGCCGGAGCTTGCGATTGCGCTGCTGGCGTGCGCGCGCATCGGCGCGGTGCATTCCGTCATCTTCGGCGGATTCTCAGCGCACGCGATCGTCGACCGCGTTAACGACGCGCAGTGTGTCGCCGTCATTACGCAGGACACAGGCTGGCGTCGCGGAAACGAAATCAAACTGAAGGCGACGGTCGATGAAGCGCTCGCGTCGTGTCCTTCGGTCAAGCATGTGCTCGTGTATCGGCGAACCGGATCGCAGATCGAGATGAAAGCTGGACGCGATCACTGGTGGCATGAGCTCGTCGACAAGGCTTCAGATTCCTTCCCTGCCGAGAAACTCGATTCGGAAGATCCGCTCTTCATTCTTTACACCTCGGGCACAACGGGAAAACCGAAGGGCATTGTGCACACGATCGGTGGATATTCGGTCGGCGTGTACTACACGACCAAAATGGTCTTCGATCTTCGTGAAGAAGATACTTACTGGTGTACCGCCGACATCGGTTGGGTCACCGGTCACTCGTACATCGTCTATGGTCCGCTGCAGAACGGCGCGACCGCGCTGATGTACGAGGGCGCGCCGAACTTTCCCGATTTCGACCGCTTCTGGCAAATCATTGACCGTCACAAGGTCAACATCTTCTATACCGCGCCTACAGCGATTCGCGCGTTTATCAAATGGGGGAGCGAGTATCCCAAGCGCCATCGGCTCGACAGCCTGCGTCTGCTCGGAACGGTCGGCGAGCCGATCAATCCTGAGGCGTGGATGTGGTACCGCGAAGTAATCGGCAAGAATCGCTGCCCGATCGTCGATACCTGGTGGCAGACCGAAACGGGAATGATCATGATTTCGCCATTGCCCGGCGCCGTGCCGACGAAGCCGGGCTCGGCGACGCTGCCGCTGCCGGGAGTTTTTCCCGATGTGGTAACACGCGATGGTAAATCAGTGTCCAAAGGCTCCGGCGGACTGCTCGTCCTACGCAAACCCTGGCCGGCGATGGCTCGGACGATCTTCAACGATCCTGATCGGTTCAAAAAGCAATACTGGTCCGACATTCCCGGCATGTACTTCACCGGCGACGGCGCGCGCAAGGACGAAGACGGCTACTACTGGATGATGGGCCGCGTCGATGACGTGATCAATGTCGCCGGACATCGGCTTGGAACAATGGAAGTCGAGTCGGCGCTGGTTGCGCATCCCAAAGTTGCCGAGGCGGCTGTCGTGGGACGTCCGGATGATCTGAAGGGTCAAGCGATCGCCGCCTTCGTAACTTTGGAATCGGGCAACAAGCCTTCGCCGCAGTTGAAAGATGAGCTACGCCAGTGGGTAGCCAAAGAGATCGGAGCGCTTGCGCGTCCTGACGATCTGCGCTTCACCGATGCCTTACCGAAGACCCGAAGTGGGAAAATCATGCGGCGCCTGCTGCGCGAACTTGCCAGCACGGGCGATGTGAAAGGAGATGTGACTACGCTAGAAGATTTCTCGGTGATTGCGAAGCTGCGGGCGGATGAGGAGTAACCGGATGCCAAAGCGTTGTTGCAGTTAGTGTCTGCACAGATGGCTTGGGAAAAAGCACGCAGGCCCAACGGGCCGGAACAAGCGCAGCCCAGCGGCGTGAGCCCTGGGTCAGAGGTTCCATATCGAGATGAGTCCCGACAGGGACGGCATAATTCTTCAGCGGCGCATCGGGTGTCGCCCCTTCAGGGCTCGTATTCTTTTGCTGCTCTAACCCAGGGCTGACGCCACTGGGCTGCGCTTATTTCGGCTCGTTGGGCCTGAATTTGCAGAGTATCGAAAGTTTCTTAAAGCTTGAGTTTTCCAATTAGCGATCATTCGCGATCCTCTCACTCTGTTAGGCAGGACTGAATAATCGAGATGAAGTCGTACGGCGAAAGCGTCGCTAACTCGGTCCAACGGTTGCTGCGTTCGCTTCCGACAGTACTGCGGCATCTGTTTCTCCGATCTTCTGCTTCGCGAAAGGATTGAAATCGGTATGGGTGTCGTACACATCGACGCCTTCCGAACGCTTGAGGAAATTGACGACTGCATAGGTCAGTGGCGTGGCAACTACTTCGTACAGGACTTTTCCCAAATAGCCCGAAACGATGAGTATCAAAATGGTCCTAACGCTTTGCGTGCCTCCGAAGGCAAGAAACATGACAATCGTCGAATCCACAGCCTGGCCGACCACAGTCGATCCAACGGTGCGGGTCCACAGCCAACGCCCGTCGGTGAGCAGTTTCATTTTGGCAAGGGTGTACGAATTAGCAAACTCCCCACACCAGAACGCGACGAGGCTCGCTGCAACCATGCGTGGCACGAAGTTGAAGACGACTTCAAAGGCATGCTGATTCGGCCAGTCAGGAGCCGGCGGAATATGTACTGTGACCAGGCCCATGAGCGCCATCAGTCCTGAAGCGAAGAAACCGATCCAGATCGCGCGTCGCGAGCCGGAGTAGCCATAGACCTCGGTGAAGACGTCGCCGAAGATGTAGGTAATTGGGAACAGAAGCTGTGCGCCCGAGATGCGGAATGGGCCGATGGCGCAGATCTTTGATCCGACCAGATTCGAGATCAGTAGCACCACAACGAAGATGTGCACGAGGATGTCGTAATAACGGAAGTTGTGCAGGCTCGGGTGCTTGTGCGTGAGCTTCTGAAAAAGCGATTTAGACATGAGGAGGTGCAGCTATTTTATCCGCTTGGATCGATGCTCTGGACGATCAGTTCGGGCCATCAATTCGGACCGACGCGCGCCCTCGCGCGGGTTCTGGTGGGTCGGTCAGCATTATTGGAGATCACCAGCGAACGGCAACACCCGGCCGGGGGCGGCCGTCGGTCGATCCTCGTGGCGAAATCGGTGATAGACTCCTGTGCTCATCGAGGAGGTGCTCTATGTCCACCTCGCCAGTGCAATCGATCAACGCGCCGCGTTTATCAAAGTTCGTTGGCTTCGCCATCACCACTAAGCCGGAAGAAGCGAAGTCGTTCTATAGCGACAAGCTTGGCTTCGCGTTTCTCAGAGATGACGGATTCGCGCTCGTCTTTGACGCGCACGGAACCATGCTGCGCGTGAGCAAAATGCGCGAGTTTACTCCTGCTCAGTACACCGTTCTGGGATGGGAGGTGGAGGACATCGTCCGCGCTGTAAAAGGTCTGAATGAGCGCGGCGTCAACTTCGAGCGCTATCCGGGAATGCCGCAGGATGAGAATGCGATCTGCACTTTTCCCGGAGGCGATCGCGTGGCCTGGTTCAAAGATCCGGATGGCAATGTGCTCTCGTTGTCGCAGCACGCATAATTAAAGAGCTACTAGTTAAGAAGTAAACGCCGGCTTCTACTTTGGATCGGTCCCTTAGTGCTTCCAACCCGCAGCTCTCCTCCGGCATCTTTTCTCAAGAGCGCCTGATGCGTTCATCGGAACTCACCGGAGTAGTTCATGACCCTGAAGCAAATCGGCTCGAATAGTCTGGCAATGGTTTTATCTGTACTGCTGTGCAATGTTCCGCAATACGCCTCGGCGCAGACTCCCGCGAGCCAAAGCACGCAGGAGACACAAGCGCAAGGACAGCCCGATCAGAACGCCGGGACCGCTGCACAGACGCAGTCGACACGTCCCGATCCATCGCAGGCTCCGCTTGCGCCGGTGCCGACCGCGCGTCCGGCGGACAACAACAGCGTGCCTCCGGATGCTCCCAGCGAAGTGCAGCGCAGCCAGCAGGCACAGCAGGAGCAGGCGGCTCCCGCGACCCAACCTGCGAAACAGCAGCCCGCGGCTCCGCTGGGCACGGCGACGGCCCAAGAGGGTGCGACTCGCGGCGGTGTTGCATCTAAGCCAGCAGGTGAGGCAATCGCGCCCGCGAAACAGCGGCAGGTGCATTCTTTGCTGATCAAAGTGGGCCTGATTGCCGCCGGCGCTGCTGCGATAGGTGCCGTTGTGGGACTCACGCGAGGCACGTCGAGTGTACCGCCAGGCGCAGTGCGCTAATCACGAACATCAATAAGGACCTGGGGCCACAGTGAGTATTAAACGTCCGCTGCTGATCAGCTTCTCCGGACTCGATGGATCCGGAAAAAGCACACAGATCGACAATCTCCGCGAGCGCCTCGAAGCCGCCGGACTCAAAGTGAAACTCCTTACTTTTTGGGACAACGTCGTAGTCATGACGCGCTATCGCGAAAGCTTTGTCCACACGGTGTATGGCAGCGAAAAAGGAGTCGGTGCGCCGAACAAGCCGGTAAATCGGCGCGACAAAAACGTTCGCGCCTGGTATCTGACTATGGCGCGCCATGCACTCTATCTGCTCGATGCCCTGCATTTGCGCATCGTGGTTCGCGAGGCGATGAAATCGGGCAATGACGTCGTGATCGTCGATCGCTACATCTACGATGAACTGGCGAATCTGCCGCTGGACCGCACGATGACGCGCAACTTTGTTCGCTCTATTGAGAAGCTCGCGCCCTTGCCCGACATTGCCTACCTGCTCGACGCCGATCCCGAGGCTGCGCACAAACGCAAACCGGAGTATCCAGTGGACTTCATGCACAAATGCCGCGCTGCCTATCATCGGCTCGCTGCGCTGCTGGGAACGATGACGATCATCCCGCCTTTACCGCTTCCCGAAGCGAAACTGGCGGTTGTGACGGCGTGCGACAAGACAATTCTTGCGCGCGAGCTGGCGCTCGCAACGGAATCTCCTGATCGCCGCCTGGGCGCTCCCGCGGCGTAGCTGCGAGGTAATGGCTCCGCAACAAGAGAAAACCGAGGCACAAAGTCATGAGAATCCCGGTAGCGCCGCTTGCTTCTGTTTTGGACGGTGCACAATTTCGCGAAAGAGCGTCAGCTTGCGCCTGAGGTCCGACATGCCGAATGTGAGTATCGATGTTCTCACTTTTGCGCTCGGCAGTTCTAAGGTTGCTGCTCTGGTGCGCAGCAGACCACCTCTTTCCACACGTTTACATCGAAGTAATGGGCTGAATTGTTGGAAGCAAAACTGCTGCTGTCTGTGTTGAAAGCCTTGGTGTGCCTCCTGCGCGCCTGATCCCCTTTTCGAACGACCCTTGGGAGTATGAATGGCTGAGAGTGTTACCGACCAGATTGTTGCCGACCTTCGTGAACGTGCTGTTCAGCTTTTTCCTCGACGCGGTGAGCTTCGCAATATTCGCGTCGTCGGGCACACGCCGAAGTCTGACCACTTTATCTATGACCTGGTAGCAGATTTTGCGAACTGCTCAGAGCGCATCGCAGCCAAGGTGTACCGTCCCGGAAAATTAGGTGCCCAGCACTCGCGCAACCAGGCGGAGACCGAATACAGAAATGTTGAATACGCATACGGGAAGTTCTCGGAGAAGGGGCTGCATGGCGTGCCTCGGCCGCTCGGGAATTTCAGTGCTCTCGGCGCAGTCGTGACGGAGAAGATTCAGGGGCTGCCGCTGCAGTCCATGATGATGAAGGCGGCGCTGCTTCCCGGCTACGACGACAGTGCGACCCTGCGCGACGCAGCCGCAAAGGCTGGGGAATGGCTTCGCAATTTCCATCACCTCACGGCCGATGCACCACAGATCTTCGATCCCCAGCAGTTGCTGGGGGAGTTGGAGACGCTCTGCACGAACTGTAGAGGAGAGGGGCTCGATGATGACGCCATTCAGATGATCCTCACCGGCGCGCGCGCCTGGCTTAGCAAGGCGAAAAAGTCGATTCCGAGTTCCGCAGTGTTGAATGAATTTACCCCTCTGAATATCGTCGTGGCAGAAGACGGCGTCGGTGTATGCGACTACGGGAAGATGGCCATGCGCGGCGCTTCATTCAACGATGCGGCCACTTTCTTGGCCTCGGTCGAGGCGCTCGAGAAGTATCCATTCTGCGATCGCAACATCACCCAGCGCGTGCAGGAAAGCTTTATGGAAGCCTATGGCGCGAGCGCGTCCGAGCAGGCCATTCTGCGCGTGCTCAAGATGAAAGCTCTGCTGTCAATGTTCGCCCGAGGACGCGGAGTGAAAGAGAGCGCCGTCCGCAAGAAAGTGATGTGGGCAACGGTAATGAAGCGGTTCATCCAGCAGGCCGCGAGCAGATCGTTAGCTCCAGCAGCGTAGTGTCTTCCGAGCGACTCGCCTGGCAAACACGTTGACCTCTCCATGAGTATGGCCATACCATAATGTATGGCCACCACAATTGTTCGAACGACCTATGCTTTAGATGTTGAGACGGTCCGGAAGCTAGACGAGCTCGCCAATCGCTGGGGAGTCTCAAAGTCTGAAGCACTGCGGCGCTCGATCCGGTCAGCCAGCCTAAGCCAATCTGCAACGTCCAGCCCACTTGAGGCTTTTAAAACGTTGCAGGCCTCCATGAAACTTTCGAAGACCGAGGCCGCTAAATGGGGTCGGAAGATACGTCAAGAACGCCGCAATTCATCGACCCGGCGCTTGTCACCGCGACAGTTGTCGTCGCGATGATTCATCTAGATAGTAGTTTTCTGATCCGGAGCTTGATCCCGCAGACACGAGAGGCTGTTCAACTTGAACAGTGGCTCAACAATAACGTTCCATTGGGAGCTAGCGCCATTTGCTGGGCAGAATTCCTGTGCGGGCCATTCGATGTCGCTCAGATACCCACTCTTACCCAGATACTTGGTGTACCTGTGCCTTTTACGGACCGAGACAGCGCTCGTGCGGCGGAGCTTTTTAATGTCAGCGGGAGGCGGCGCGGAACATTCGTTGATTGCATGATCGCAGCGACCGCAATCGGTGAGAACGCTGCGCTAGCCACTGCGAATGTAGCCGACTTCAGCAGATTTCGGTCTTCAGGCCTGCTTTTAGAGCAGATCTAGATTTCACTCATTTCGGCTGTGCCGCCTGATTTCCCGAATTAGAACTCTGTGGAGCATTACCGATCTCCTGCTTGCCGTAGAGAATCTTGGTGTCAGCTCCAAAGCGCTTGTAGTCGGTATATTTCACTACGGCTTTGACGTGTGCATCGCCGACATAGAAGTGAAGCACTTCGTCGGCCTTGCTGTAGGTTGGGAACCAGTACTTGCCGTCGATCTGTTCACGATACGTAACAAAATGCGGGAACAGCTGCTCGTCTTCCGGATGCTTCTTTTTCTTTTTCGGGCTCAGATTTAGGCCGATGTCGGGAACGCCCTTGCCATACGTCTTTACGACTTCAAGGTCCTGAGTGTCTACCCAGATTCGACCTTGAAAATAGCGCTGATCTTTTTCGATCGTTTTTGGCGCGATATCGAAAACATAAGTCTGCAGCTCATCGACCTTCTGCTGGCCGACGTACATCACCTGGTATTTAGGCAGCTCTTCGGTCGTGAGCAGGAAGGCCGTGCGCTTGCGCAGGTCGTCCATGTCTTCTTTGGTGATATATAGGCTCGTCTGCGGCGCAAACTTCACTTGCTCGAGACGCCGACCGTGTTCGTCATAGATGATGTCAGAAACCTGGCGAAACTCTCCGACAATGGAATCACCGTCGAGTTCCTGGTATTTGATGTCCTCGGTCCAGGTGTACTGATCGCGAGCTCGCTTGAAGTCGTCTTCTTTCGCGCTGAACTTCTGAATGATTTCCTGCGGAGTAATGCCCTTCGGCTGTGAAGGATCGAGCGGTCCAGAGCCTTCGTTTGCAATGTCGGGAACCTGCACGGCATTGCCGGAACCGATGGTGAATTGGGCCGCTGCCGGAATGGCAAGCAGGAAAAACGAGCATAGCTGAGCTGTAACAAGGAAAAAGGAAAGCCTGAAGGACCTCATGGTTCTACTCGTGGTCACATTGTAGCTGCTCTTCCCAGGCAGTAAACTGCAGAATGCGGAAAATCGCCATAATCGGCGGCTTTTTAGCAACCTTTGTACTATCCGACAAATGGCCTGAAGCCAGATCTGATCGGGACCGAGGTATCTACCCAGCGACATGAGTTTCGAATTCCACCGGCTTCCTACGCTACTTCTGCTCGCGGCTCTGGTCCCGATTTTCTGGTTCCTATACGCCAGTAATCGCTCATATCGGGTACGCCTTTGGGTGATCGCCTGGACCCTCATCTTCGTGCGCGCGATCGTGCAGGTGATCGGTCCAAACCTGGGAATGTCGATCGCCGCCGTCGACGGACTCGATCTCGGCATGCTCCAGTTGAGCGGCCTCGTCCTGCTGCTTTCGATGACCAAGATCTTCCAGGATCCGAAACAGCGGTGGCCTTTCTTTCTTCTGCTTGCTGTCCCTTCGGTCGGTTACGCCGAACTGTACGCCTTTCATTCGACCGCCTTCTGGGTTTACGTGTTGTGCGGAGCCACGTTTGCGATCGGAGCTGTAATCTGGGTAGTCATTTACCACCATCGCCGGCTTGAGCCTTACATGATTGCGATCTGCGCTGCGGTCTTGATCGCTGCGGGTTGGGGATCGTGGAAGGTGGTGCAGGGGCGTCCCGATCTGGGCTTTTATAGCATTGAGACGCTCACGTTCGGACTCGCGGGATTCCTATATTGGTACTGCTATCGTCGTTTTTCTCCCGGAGTAGTGCTCACGTCCTTTGGATTGTTCACATGGGCGGCGGTCTTCCCCGCATTTTATTTCCTCCTGCCTGCGAAACAGAATGTCGTCAACATTGCCATTGCCCTGGCAAACCTTCCGAAATTCTGGGTGGCGATCGGCATGATCGTCACCTTGCTCGAGGACAAATCCCATACCGCGCAGCTTGCCGAAGCTCAAGAGCGCGCCACTCGCGAGCAGATTCAGCGCTTCTTCTATGTCACTTCCAAGCTGCTGAGCGGAGCCGACGTGGCCGGTTTCTGCGACGAGATCGCTGAAGTCATCGGCAAGAGCTCAAATTTCCGTCGCGTCGTTGTTCTGCTCACTGACGATCAGCGCAATCTCTACGTTGCCGGGGCATCCGGAATGGATGCAACCACGCTCGAAACCACGCGCGCCGAAGTTCAACACATTACTGTGGACAAACTGGAGCAGCTATGCAAAACAAGCCGCGGAGTCGGGCCACATTCCTTCCGTGTAGCGAACGAGCTAATTCGACGTTCCATCCCCGATAACAAATATCCGGCTACGCAGTTTTGGCACGAAGGCGACAAAATTCTCGTACCGCTGCGCTCTCCGCGAGAGGTGCTTGTCGGCTGCATTGCGCTGGACCATCCGCGCAGCGTACAGCGCATTGTCGCCGAAGACCTCGCGGCGGTCGAAATGCTGAGCGCGGACCTCGCAATCTCCATTGAGAACTCGCATCTGCAGCGGCAGCTCGTCGTTTCGGAAAAGCTGGCGGGATTAGGCAAACTCGTTTCCGGCGCGGGACACGAGCTGAACAATCCTCTGACCGCCGTCCTGGGATATGCCGAGATGATCTCCGGATCAGCTCATGATGAAGGCACCCGTCGAGGAGCCGACGTAATCCGCCGCGAAGCCCTGCGCATGAAGCAGATCATCGACAACCTGCTGCGTTTCGCGCGGCAAACGAAGTTTGAACGCCGCTCCATGTCGCTTTCCTTCATTTTGGACGAGGTCTTCAAGCTTCGGGCCTACGAAATCAAGCGTTCCGGAGTGGACCTGAGAAGCGAAATCGCGCCCGATCTTCCGGGCGTTCTTGTCGATGAAAATCTCTTAAAGCAGGTGTTTCTGAATCTTCTGAACAACTCGCTGGACGCATTACACGGAGTCGAAGCTGGGCGCATCACGGTAGAGGCCCATCAACACGAAGACAGCGTGCGCGTCCGGTTCAGCGATAACGGCTCCGGCTTCCCAAATCCGGACCGAGTCTTCGATCCGTTCTTCACTACCAAAGATCCTGGCAAGGGACCTGGGCTAGGGCTGAGCGTTTCTTACGGCATTATCAAGCAGCATGGCGGGGAAATCTCCGCTCACAATCTGCATCCTTCCGGCGCATCCATCGTCATTGATCTCCCGGTGGCCGGTGTTCCCGACCCGCTGCTGGAGACTACTAAGACCTCAAGAACCACTTAGTAACTCCTGGAATGCGTTCCGATCTGTCCCGCCAGCTATAATTGCCGGTTTTCATTGACCAATGCGAGGGACTTTACACGATGCTTGATCGTCGCAGATTTCTTGCAGTGTGTTCACAGCTTGGACTCAGTTCTACGTTGTTTCCCGGCGTGCTGTGGAGCATGGCCGACCCGCAGGGCAAAGTCACCAAGGAGATGGTCGAGACCGCGGCCGACGTTGCCGATGTTTCGATTCCAGACGACTACGTCCAGGCGATGCTGGACGGGCTGAACGAGAACAAAAAGAACTACGAAGAGATCCACGGACTGCATATTCCCAATTCGGTCGCGCCGGCCTACATCTTCGATCCTGTGCTCGGCGACATGAAGTTCGAAACCGTAAAGCGCCCGATAAAGCTGGCGAGCGCTCCGGCGCTGAACATCAGCGGCGCGCCAAAGAACATTGAAGATGTAGCTTTCTACAGCGCGCGCCAACTCGGGCACTTAGTGCGTACCAAGAAAGTGTCCTCTCTTGCGCTCACTGACATGTATCTTGCGCGCCTCAAGAAGTACGATCCGCTGCTCAAGTTCGTGATCACCCTCACCGAAGATCGGGCGCGCGCTCAGGCAAAAGAAGCGGATCGCGATCTTGCTGCGGGCCGCTATCGAGGTCCACTACACGGTTTGCCGTGGGGCGCGAAAGACCTGCTGGCTGTGAAAGGGTACCGAACCACCTGGGGCGCAGGAGGATTCGAGCAGCAGAACATCGATGAAGACGCTACCGTCGTGAAGCGTCTCGATCATGCCGGAGCGGTGCTCGTCGCTAAGCTCACGCTGGGTGCGCTCGCGATGGGCGATAAGTGGTTCGGTGGCATGACGCGCAATCCGTGGAATCCGCATCAAGGTTCCAGCGGCTCTTCCGCAGGCTCGGCATCAGCCACAGCTGCGGGATGTGTTGCCTTCGCCATCGGCTCCGAGACGCTTGGGTCAATTTCTTCTCCATCAACCCGCTGCGGCACTACAGGCTTGCGACCCACCTTTGGCCGAGTTCCTCGCACCGGCGCAATGGCGCTCTCCTGGACCATGGACAAGCTCGGCCCGATCTGCCGAGCTGTCGAAGATACTGCGCTGGTGCTGAATGCGATCTACGGCCCTGACGGTCAAGATCGTACCGTTCGCAACGTGGCGTTCAACTGGGACGGCACTCTCGATTGGCGCAAGCTGCGCGTTGGATATTTCAAAGAGGAATTCGAACTCAAGCCGCCGACCGAGCCACAAGCGCCGACAGAGCAGACCACTGCGTCGCCGGAAGAATTGAAGAAACGCGAGGAGAGCCGCCGGCAGCGGGAGCAGGCGCAGGAGCGCCGCAAGTACGATCAACGCTTCAACGACGCAACCCTGGCGAAGCTGCACGAAATGGGCGTGAAGCTCATCGCAGTAGAGATTCCGAAATTTCCTTATAGCGCGATGACCCCGTTGCTCACCGCAGAAGCTGCCGCCGCATTCGACGATCTCACGCGCTCAGGCCGCGACAAGCTGCTTACCGAGCAGTCTCCTGATGATTGGCCGAATCTGTTCCGCATCGCGCGACTCACGCCTGCGGTCGAATACATTCAGGCCAACCGCGCACGCATGGAAGCGATGGACTTATGGAAGAAGTTATTCGAAAACTTGGATGTAATCGTCGCGCCAACCAACAGCGAGCAGCTTGTAGCTACGAATCTTACGGGCCATCCAGCGCTGATCCTGCCGAACGGATTCCGCGGAGCCGATGCTCCTAAACCTCCACGGAAAGACAACGGTGATGACGATGGCATCGGCGGCCCGGGAACTCCGGTGAGCCTGACCTTCCTTGGCCAGCTTTATGGAGAGGCGAAGCTTCTGGCGTTTGCTAAGGCTTACCAGGATGCTACCGGGTTTCAGCTGAAGCATCCCGATCTTGATGCGGAATTAGCTGCTGCGAAGGAGTAGTGCTTATCGAGAGGCGTTCGGCTTCGTTCGCGAAGCATTCAGACGCGAACGCCTGCAAAATAGATGAGCGCCGAAGCAGCGGCAGCGAGTACCAGCCGCGCCTTCGGCGCTCAATTCACAGTATGACGTTAGTTCCCGATCTGGAACTCGGCGCGGCAGCCGTGATCGACCCAGACGCCGTTCCTATCGTATCCCCAGCTATACCCGAGTCTGCAGGCTGACTCGCTGACCTGGCGCGCGATGCGAACGCGATTGCGGGTATCGGCTTGGCAGTACTGGCGCGTGCCGAAATCGGAAGAGCACTTGAGAGTCCCGATGTATCCCGGATTGCCGACAAATGCGGTGCGACGACCTTGAAGCTGAAAATCGGCGCGGCAGCCATGGTCAACCCAGATGCCGTTGCGATCGTTGCCCCAGCTGTATCCTTCGCGACATGGCGAGCCGCTACGCTGCCGCAGAAGAGTCGCGATGCCTTGAATATCGCTGGTGCAGTAGTGCCGGCGACCGTCTTCAGAAGAGCAGGTGAGCTGCATAGTTTCCGCCGGACGACGGTCGTGATCAAAATCGTGGTGATCGCGACCAAAATCGCGATCATGGTCGGCATCGTGACCGTGGAAATGGTCACGATCGCGGTCTCCCGGACCATCCACCTGACGCGTATTCACGATGAAGTCCGCTCGGCAGCCGTGATCGACCCAGACGCCCTGCTGATCGAATCCCCAGCTTGCTCCCTGCACGCAGGCTGATTTACTGCGCTGATGCTGCATCGTTACGCCTCCGCGCGTGTCGGCGGAGCAGTAATGACGATGTCCATCTTCCGAAGCGCAGGTAAGCCCATATTGCGCGAATGCCGGAACGGAAGCGCAGAAGCAAACGAGCGCTACAGCAAAGGCCAGTGCCAATTTGGCACTGATACCGGATGCATGCGATGTCTGATTGAAAGTCGTTTCAGGAACGACAGTTTTCGTACTCGTAGTCATGGGTGGAATCTACTACAGCCCAGACGCTTTCTGACGGTACGATGAACCTTCGTTTCGTTACCAAAGAGAGAACCACCCTGACCGCAATCAAAGCAGGCAAGACCGAATAGTTCACGATCGAGCACAGAATAAATTTATTGAGTGGAGCGATTCTCTTGCCGCAACCACAGGGTCGAATCGCGTTGCAAGATTCCGACTGCGGACGAAGCAATTCTCGCAGCCCAAGGCCTGAACGAATCGCTAGAGCACCGAAGCGCGCCGTAAGATTCCGTGCGAGCGAAGCGACGCCCAAAGCGCCGTAGGCCCGACATATGGATAGCCCAGCACGTAAGTGCTGGGTTGGGATCCACACAAACCGAGCCCGTAGGGGCGGCACTCTGGCATTTCGTCCTAACGATGCTCAGACGAGCTTAGATCTATTTCGTTCTAATCCGCGCCCACGCCTTCGTACTGCTCCGTGGATTGCGTGTACTGCTGCGTCATCAACTCTTCCCGCAACTTTCGTTCATACTCGGCAAGTTGTTCGTCGATGTTGCTAATGGCCTCCCGCTTCCTGACCAAATCCTCGCGATAACGGCGGAGGAAATAATCAATGGTCTCGACTCGAATCCTGATCGACCCGGTCGGCTTGTTCTCATCCAGATCCTTGAACGCAAAATACGGCGTACCCGAATTCTCGATGATGTCTTCGATCACCGTATAGATCGGCGCATCGTGACCGCACTTGAAATTGGAAATTTCCAGCGCGACCAGATTGGGATGGCGGGCCGTAAACTTCGCCGCCCAAATTTTGTGGTTGGTACTGGCGGAGTAGGCGTTTTTCCAGACGTCGCTGATGTCGAGCGGATCTCTAATCACGCCGGCGCGAACCTCGTCGCCGAAGAGACGGTCAAGAATGTCTTCATCGATCGGCAGAGTGCTTTGAGAAAAGATGGGATAGCCGAGCTTCTGGAATTCGTCCATGATCTCGTGATTCACGCCGGGATCGTGGTGGTACGGTCGGCCGAGCATCACGATGCCGATTCGATTTTCGCGCTCCAGCATCTCCAGCGTTTCGCGTGCCCGCTTGCGCAGGTTCGCGTCGTAGTCGTCCTGCGCTTTGAACGCGACTTCCAGCGCGCGCTCATTCTCTTCTTCCGAAACGCCCAGAATCGGCGCCCACGCGCGATACATTTGCAAGGCAAACAGCTTGCGATCCGCGAGGTTGACGATGGGATCGAGGTAAACAATTCCATTGTCGGCGAAGACATTCGTTTCTTTTGTGAACGCTGCTTTCACGGCATCGGGAGTGGCCGTGACCGTGGGGCAGGCGTTGGAACCTGTCGTGCACTTCAAATGCGTGGTGAGCACGTCGATCATGGGGAAGAAGATCGCGTCGAGCGGCTTTTTCACGTGCTTGACGAAAATCAGGTTGTACACGTGAGGAATGCCGATCTTCGATGGGAAGCAGGGATCGATGGCTCCGCGTCCTGCGCCGGCCTTGTACATCTCGCGGCTGGTGTAGTCGGAGTAGATGATGTTCTCCGGCTCCAGGCCGAGCGTTTCGAGATACGCGCTGAACAGCGGCGCGTACACGTACATGTTCAGCACCTTCGGCATGCCGACGCGGAACTTCGCCCGTTTCTTCATTAGCTCGGCTCGTTCTTTGATTTCTTTCTTGAAGGTCCACTTCGTGTTCGGAATCGGATCGGCAACTTTCGGCGGATTTTGCGAGCGCCACACACTGCTCGCCGCGATCTCGACGTAATTGGGATTGGCTTCTTTCAGCGCGTCGAGTCCAGCTTTGATGCCGCGCATCGCGGCAACGTCTTCGACCTGTCCCTTTTCGCAGGTAGAGATAATCAGCCGTTGCTCACCGGCTTGCAACGGAACTTTGGATTTGAAGGTCGGCGCTTTCCAGTTCTCTGTATCGCCAGTCTGCACGTCGATGAAGGTACGCAGGCAGTTGTTCTTGCAGAAATAGCAGCGTGTGCTCTCGTTGCGCGTGGTGCGATAGCTGATCTTCTGCACTGCATCGAGGCCGATGAACTCAGTCTGATGGCCATTTCGGTAGATACGCATAGCCTCAACTGCGGCGCCGATGGCGCCGGACTCTCCGCAATGCTCGTGAACGATGACTTCGGGTTCGATTGCATCGCTGCGGAAGTGCGACTTGATGAAATCGACTTCCGATTTCACCGCAGCAAGATTCTTCTGCGTACCGCCCTGAAGAATGAAGCGGTGCCCGAGCTTTGCCAGATTGGGAATGCTGGCGACATACAGGAAGATGTTCTTCGGCAGTACTGCAGCAAGTCCCGCGAGGATCTCTTTGGCCGCCCAGCCTTGGCGCTGGAAGTTCACGATGTCTGATTGCATGAACACCGCGCAGCCATAACCGAAGATCGGCATCTGGTTTGCAGAGAAGGCAATGTCGGCGTACTCATCGACTTTGATTCCCAACGTCTCTGCTGTTGACTGTAGGAAGTAGCCGTTACCCGCAGAGCATTGCGTATTTAGCTTGAAATCTTTTACGCGGCCATCTTTCAGAACAATGAGCTTGATGTCCTGCCCGCCGACATCAACGATGCAGTGCGGATCCTGGTAGAAGCGCATTGCCGATTCGGTGTGCGCGACGGTTTCGACAAGAGCCACATCGGCATGCAGCGTCTCCTTCAGAATGTCTTTTGCGTAGCCGGTAGTGCCCACACCCAACACTTCGAGAGTCGCACCCTGCGATTCCACCTGCTGGCGCAGTGAGCGGAACATATCGATGGTGTCCTGCATGGGATTGCCATTGGAGAGCTGATAGGCTTTGCACAACAGCGCGCCTTCTTCCGACATCAGGACGGCTTTAGTTGATGTTGATCCGCCATCGACTCCAACAAATCCACGCACGACCGTTCCCGGCGTGAACTTTGCGCCGTTGAAGCGTGGGATCGTGTATGACTTCTTGAAGTTGGCGAGCTCTTCATCGGAGGCGCTGAGTCCGGCGGCGCCGGACTGAGATTTCTCTTCCAGCCGTCCAACCTCGATGTAGTGTTCGAGCTTCGCCGTGCCCTGGTACCAGCCAACATCGGGATCTTCATCCTTGCCGAACTCGACTGCACCGATCGCTGCGAAGTACTGCGCGTTCTCCGGAGTTTTTATGAGCTGCTCGGGCTTCATGCCTTCCGGAATTGGAACTCTGCGTTCTTCCCAGGTCTTCGGAATGTTGTGCTGCCAGGCTTCGCGCATTCCCTTTATGAAACAGTTCGGGCCGCCGAGCAGGAGAACGTGAGGGCGCAGCGTGTGTCCACGCGTGAGTACCGAGAGATTCTGCAAAACAATGGCATCAAACAACGAGGCCATCAACTGATCTGAAGGCACTGCTTGCTTTTGCAGTCCGTTGATATCGGTTTCGGCGAAGACGCCGCATTTCCCAGCGACTGGATGCAGCTTGATTCCGTGATAGCCCTGATTGCAGAGCTCGTCGGCCGGAATTTTCAGCTTGGCGTTGATCTTGTCGATGACTGCGCCGGTGCCTCCGGCGCATTTGTCGTTCATCGATGGGATTTTCTTTTTGCGGCCGCTGGCTTCGTCTTCTTTGAAGACAATGATTTTCGCGTCTTGGCCGCCTAGTTCGATGACCGAATTCACTTCGGGGTGGAGCTTTTCGACAGCCAGTGAGACTGCCGTGACTTCCTGAACGAATTTCGCGCCGATCAGCGGCGCGATTGTGCTGCCGCCCGAGCCGGTAATGAACATGCGGCAGTTGTTCGTCGCAATACCGGCTTCGGCCTGCATTCGGTTCAGAAACTCAAGGACCTTTTCGGGCTGTTTGGTTTCGTGGCGCTGGTAGTCCTGCCAGAGGATTTGATCGCTGTTGGCATCCACGATAACGGATTTGACCGTGGTTGAACCGACATCGAGGCCGACGTAGTACGTCAGTTTCGTTTCCCCATTTGGGACCGGGTTCAGGCGTGGTTTGGGTTTTGGACGCGGAAGGGTGGCGACCAGTTCACCGAGTTTGACGTCGAGCTTGATGGCGCCTTTGCTTCCGCAGCAACCGTTCGAATGATCGTGATTTCCGGACACCAGAACCTCCTCCGTTTTTTGTCATTCCGAAGCGCCGATGTCGCGCGAGGAATCCCTACCCTCGTCCAGCAAAGCCAGTTCGGGCAAGTTCGGTTAACACGGACGATGTGGCCATCCGTAGGGATTCCTCACTTCGTTCGGAATGACAAAACAAAAAAAGAAACCTACGAAGCTGCGGCCAGCGCTCTCGCCTGAATCGGCACGCGAACCAGCTTCTTTCTGCCGTTGATCAGATCGTTCACGTGCAGCACGAAATTCGCGGCCATTCCCGTGACGCCTTCGCGATGCGGCATCGGATAGAACAGCTGCCGCAGCTCGGGATGATCGGCGACGTAGCTCTTGATTTCATCGAGCGACTTGCCGGTCGATTGCAGCGCCTGCTCGAATTCAAGACGCGCTTTGACCTTGGCTTCGCCGAGCGCCATCTGCACGCGGCTGTGTGCGTTGATCTCGCCTTCGCCGGAGGTCTCGATCGGGAGGAAGATCATCTCTTTAAACGCGTTCGCCACCGCCGACTGTGCGCCGTCAGACTGCGTCGACGGCATGCATCCGAAGGGCTTCAGCGCCAGCACCATGTGACAGAGCTTGTGCTTCGTGTAGTAGATGTTCTTGCCGACTTCGAGGTGTCCCTCGCCGCCGCGCGCGAACTGGTTGTAGAACGGCATGGCCAGATCGGCCATCTCTTTTTGATCGACGAGATGGTGCGCGATGTCGCCGAGGGCTTCGACTACACGGTGATACTGGCGTGAGTAGATCATCTCGCCGACCGCGAGACCGGCGATCTTCTTGCGGAAGTTCAACTCGTTGACAGCGTGCTTTTGCAGCTCCCACCAGGCGGGCCTTTTGTATTTGTCTTCGAGCGGCTTTTTCTCGCGCCACCGCTCCTTGACCTGGTACATCATGTACATGATCCAGGTAGCGATCGGTTCTACGAGCACCTGTGCGCCTTCCCGTTCCAGGAATGCAAACATGTTGAAGTTGCCGTCGCCTTCGGTAATCTGCGCCCAGAATTCGCCGATGATCTTGACGACCGGCTTCACGCGCAGACGATCGACTTCGATGGTCGCGAGATGATCGTGTACAGCCTCCAGGCAGTCTTTGTACGCGCTGCCATACAGGTGCTCCCAGACCTTGCCGAGCG
Source organism: Terriglobales bacterium (assembly GCA_035764005.1). Lineage (NCBI taxonomy): Bacteria > Pseudomonadati > Acidobacteriota > Terriglobia > Terriglobales > Terriglobales bacterium. The sequence continues at coordinate 21,830 of DASTZZ010000065.1, read as the reverse complement.
AATTCACAACTTTCTCCCAGCCCGCATTCTTGTGCTTCGCCATATAGTTTGAAAGCCACTGCGGCAAATCTTCGTGATCTTCAAAGGGCTTGCGCTCTTTCAGCATGGTGCAGAGCATGTCCACCGACTCTTTGAAGACGCGATCGGTCTGGCCTTTATTCACCTCGAACGGCCGAATGCGGTAAATCATTTCGTTCATGATGTCGCCGAGGTTGAGAGCATTGAGCATTCCCATTCCGAAGTCGACCGTGAACTTCAGGCCCGGTTCGCCGGACGCGGCTTTCACGCCATCGTTCTGCTGGAAGAGCAACACGCGGAAACCATCGAAGCCGGCATTCTGTAACGCGAGGCGATACTCGGATTCATACATGCCAAAACGGCATGGGCCGCAAGAACCTGCGGTAAAGAAGACGTAGTTATCGATGATCTGCCGCTTTGGAATACCTGCCGCCTCCAGAATCTGGAGATACTGCACCAGATTGCCAACAGTGAAGTAAGTCGGATTGCACTGTCCGTTATTGCCGTACTCCTTCCCAAGCTGGAACGCAGACACGTTCGGCGTCGGCAGCACGTCGCACTTGTAGCCGCAGGCCTCAAAGACGGCCTTCATGACTTTCTCGTGTTTCCATGTAAGTCCGCCGATCAGAATCGTGACTTTGTCGCGCTCAGAGGCAGTAAACGCACGCTCGACAGGGCGGTGGAAGTGCTTGGCGTGGGTGCTGTCGAGCCCGGCCTCGCGCGCCAGGCGCTCGCGTTCGGCGTTTAGGCGGCGGCGAATCTCTTCTTCAGCAGAAACTGGCGGATGGCTAGTCAAACCCTCGAGCGGTACATCGATTTTCGTAACGGACATAGTGTTCTCCGTGGGGATCGCAGAACGCGGGCGGTAAGGTTAACTTTTGTTGACTGGATGAGCGAACAGTAAACCTTGTGAGCCGGGGAACAGATATCAGGCGCAGAAAGTCGGGTGGCTGGAACTCTAAGAGGCTGATTCTATTTTGGGAATGTGGGTCGGTTGCGCAGGCAAGCTTCGCCGAAGACGTACGCAGAAGGTTACTGCCACGGCGAACAGCACAGCGACTTCTGTCCATGCTCAGCGAGCGAAATTCATGCATGGCACCGCATCCAAGTCTTACGTCAGATGCTCGTAGTGGTTTTTAAGATACATATGGGAAAAACCTTTGGCAAGTGAAGGAGTGTCAAGGAGCGACATCTACTCTGGTTTTCTTGGTGGAAGCGGGCACCCTCGCCTGGCGTTCGTTTTGTTATTCCGAGCGGATGCTCACGCGGGCTGTTCGCGTGAGCAGGAGAGAGGAATCCCTATCGTCATCCATGCATGGTGAGTTCTCGAGTCGATAGGGATTCCTCACGCCTGGCGTTCGGAATGACAACGCGTTGGCTATAATTCTGCGTTCGAGGTTTCCCGCTATGGCATTCACGCCGCCAGACAAGATCATGTTTGAAATCTATCGGGACGTGTCGCGCAATGGCGCTTATGAAGTGATTTTTTTCACGGAGCTCGACGACCACAATCGAGAGGCCGAAATCAATCGGGCCGCGAATGGCGAGCACGTGTACGACGGCTTTATTCGAAATAGAGGGAAAGATCAGGCCAAGCTGGTCCTTGGTTCCATTTTGGAACGGTTGAACAACGGCGAGAGCTTGCAGGCAACGGAGATCGAGAGAGAGTTGCAGCCCTATACAGCTTAGACTTTATTGTCATTCCCAACGCCCGCAGTTGGCGTGAGGAATCCCTGCCAACTCTCACAATCCCGCGTGCTTGAATGACTGTAGGGATTCCTCTCTCCTGCTCGCGCGAAAAGCACGCGTGAGCATCCGCTCGGAATGACAAACGTAAGCTAAAACCACAGCTTCAACCCAAACTGGAACTGCCTTGGATCAAATGCTGCCGTAGGCTGGCCGGCATTCGTCCAGAGTACGTTCACGTCGGCGACATTGAACTTGTTGATCAGGTTGAACATGTCAACGGTGCCGTCGAGCTTGAATTTCTCGGTCAGGCTGAAGGTGCGACCGACGCGCAGATCGGTGAACACGGTCGTTGGCTTGACTCCCGCGTTGCGCTTCAGGTTGCCGACCAACGTGCCATTCAGGTAGCACGCGGGCTGCAGGAATCCGGTCGGCGAAAACTGCGACGCAACGGGAACATCGCCGCAAAAGTTTACTGGCGTGTTCGCCGCCACCGTCAGGGGACGATCGGTGTTCGGGCCGAAGTCGAAGTTACGATCGTCGCCAACGAGGATGTTGAACGGACGCCCAGAGCTGGCTTCGATGATGGGGGCGACAGTAAATCCACTGAGTACTTTGCCCAACACGCCGTTCCCGGCAATTTTCCCGGTTTGGTACACACCACTGAGTACGAAGCGGTGGCGCTGATCGAAGGTCGATTCTGAACGTTCCGCATTGGGATTAAAGCTATCCTGCGGAGCAAGCAGCGACTGCAAGTCGGTTGAGTCGTCGATCGCATGCGACCACGTGTATGAGGCCAGGAACTCGTAGTGGTTGCTGAATCGCTTGCGCAGGTTCATGGTCATCGCGTGATAGACGGAGCTGCCATTCGCATAATTAGCGACCATGTCGCTGAACGGCACCGGCACTCCTACGCCGAGTCCATCAGCCTGCTCGACTGCGTTTACCAGCGCCAGGCACTGCGCAGGTACCACGGGAGCAAGTGACGGGTTTACTCCGGAAGGGCGGAAGAAGTTGGCGACCGCTGCAGGCACATATGGCCCTGCAGGGCCGATTCCGCAGCCGGCGACCTGAATGGGAAGGGTGCTTGGCGTAGCACCGCTGTTAGCGCTGTCGGCAACCGCGGCCTGCCAGTTCTTTAACAGTAAGTCTCCGCGCGTGGGATTAGCGTTGATCGGGCGGTTGATGTGATGGCCGCCGTTGTAGTTATAAGTGAGCGAGCCGGAGAAGTTGTGGCCCAGATCACGCTCAACTCCGACATTTACCTGTTCCGAATACGAATACTTGAAGTTGCTCGCCGTTGGAAAACCAAACGGAAGAATCGAAAGCGGAACACCGGCTGTCAGGAAGTTCTGATTCACCCAGAGCGAGTTTGCATTGAGTGCGTTGTAGCGCTGCTCATTCGGCAAGTATTGAAGGCCCTGCGCTAATGCGGGGGGTAATGCACAGGCAGCGCTGGTCTGAATGCCCATGAATCCGTTGGTAGCGTTCAGGCTTCCAACACCTTGTGTCGCCGGGACGGAGGGATTGCAAAATGCTCCACCGCCGAGGATGATCTGCGGCGCTTGTGATCCGTCAGCAACATCTGAGTCAAAGGCGAGCGCGAGCAATGGGTGGTCATAGAACATGCCATATGAAGCGCGTACTGCGGTCTTGCCATCCCCGAACGGATCCCATGCGAGTCCCACGCGTGGAGCTACGTTGTTCGTGTCCCTTGGAATCCCCTGAGTGATTCCCAATGCGTTCTGCGCGGCTGCGGAAATGGCGTTGGTCGCGGGGAACGTGGGCGTGAACTCGACATCGTAGCGAGCGCCATAATTGAGTGTCAGATTGGGTCTCACACGCCAGGAGTCCTGCAGGAACACGCCTAAGGTGTTGTTCGTGAAGCTGTCGTGCGGATTGCCGACCCCCTGAACAAAGCTTTGTGGAATCCCCAATCCATAGGCCTGAACTGGAGAGAATCCCGGGACATTTCCCAATCCAGGAAGGCTGCCAGGGAAGCCGAGCTGCGTTGCCGATAGTGCGCCAAAGTTATACAGCCCGCCGAAGTTCACGGTGAAATCTGCGGTAAGGGGTAGATGATTCACATCGCCGCCAAATTTCACACTGTGATTGCCCATACTCCAGGTGAAATTGTCAGAAACCTCATGGCGCTGCTCAGTACGGTTAACGAACGAGAACGGTTCACGCCCGAAGAAGGCAAAACCAGGAATGTTGATTGCGACATCCCCACCGCCGGGCCCGGACGAAAAGTTGTAGAGCAGGCCACGGCGCGAGTACTGATATCGAAGTTCATTCACTTTGTTGTTACCGATCACCCAAGCATCCTGCGCGGTGATCGCTACGTCTCGATAAGTCTGCTGTGACGTGCGCGAATACGAGTTTTGGCCGAACGTCTGATTTTGGCCGTTAACTTCGATTCCGGTAACGGTACTCGGGCTGACGTTGCCGCGCAGCATGAGCTGCTGGTTGTTGGTGAGCTTGTGATCCAGCCTCAGGCTATAAACCGTGGTGCCCTCAAAGACGGGGAAGTTTCCAACTTGGGATGCAAGGCTGTGGAACGAGGCCGGCAGCGGTGCGCCAGATGTGATAAATGCTGGACTGCCACCGAGGGCGGCCGGCAGCTTGGCGTTCACAGCCACGGCCGATCCGCCACCAACAACCGGAACATATTTTTGCAGGAACTGCTGCACTGCCGGATTGGCTAATGCGGCATTCGGGATACCGTTTAGAAAGGCTTGCTGAGCGGATGTTCCCTGGAAGATCACCGCGCCTTGCGGTGCGCCGAAGAACCGGGAAACGTCGATTGGAAGTAATCCAAAATTGTTCTGCCCGATGCTGGAGAAGCCGGTTTCGTGCCGGCGCGTAGTCTCAAAAGAGAAAAAGAAAAACGTCTTATCTTTCGCAATCGGGCCGCCGAGAGTCGCGCCTGGCTGCACGCGGGTGTACGCGGGATTCTGCACCGTGGAGAACGGGTTCGTCGCCTGAATATTGCGATTCCGCAGGTAGGCATAGGCCGATCCGTGCCAATCATTCGTTCCGCTCTTGGTGATGATGTTGACGATGCCGCCTGAGGCCTGTCCGTATTCGGCGTTGAAGCCATTGGTGATGATCTGGAATTCCTGCACGGCTTCCTGAGAAACGGTGGATCGGATTCCATTCACGCCGTTATCGACGTTATTCATGCCGTCGAGATTCACCAGATTGGCGCGAGCGCGCTGTCCGCCGAAATTCAGGCCCGACGTCGGCGCTGCGCCGATGCTGGGCGCGTCGTCTCGTGTGAGTTGGGAGTTCGTGAGCGCGAAGTTGATATAGTTGCGGCCGTTGATGGGCAGGTTTTCGATCCGCTGCGTGTCGATGGTCGTCGCTTCCGAGCTGCGCTGAGTCTCAACGATTTCCGCACCCGACTCGACCGTCACTTCTTCCGTTGCCGCTGCCACGCGCATATTGAGCGGGAGGTCGGCATCCTGGCCGATCGTGAGGACTACCGGGTTCTGCACGAGCTTGGCGAAGCCGGGCGCCTGAGCCTCGATGGAGTACGTCCCAGGAGGAAGGTTCAGGAAGACGTACTCACCGTCGCTATTGGATTGAGTGACGCGCTCCAGGTTCTGCGCTGCCAACCGCGCGGTGACGTTTGCATTCTGAATCACTGCGCCATTCTGATCGTGCACCACGCCACGCAAGTTCGCGGTAGCGATGTTCTGGGCCAGCAGAATGGTTGAAAAAACAAGAATCGACCAAGCTAGGAACAGCGCTTTGCACGCACGAATCATGAACGTCTCCTGAAGGGCCATAGGCAATAAGCGATAGGCAATAGGCGAACATCTGCAGAAGGAAGCATTCAGCCTATTGCGTACTGCTTATTGCCATTTTTTCTCTGAGGTGCCGCAAGGTTTGTACATCAGTTATTGGGACGAATACAAGTATCTTCAACGAGATACTCGCGATCAGAGCACCAGAAAATCGCGCTAGATTGCGATTCCGACCTCTTCGGCCGAGGTCGTCTTCACCGCCCAGGCCATTCGGGGAGTGTTGTGGGCGATGCCGTAGCGGCCCCGGGCGTCAAGCAGAATCATCCCGCCGTGACCGTTCACCCTCGAACTGAGGTATCCGATGGCTTCGCGCGCGGCCAACTCCGGAGGAGCGCCGCTGGCTACGCGATCTGCCGCCCACTTACCGAGAACGAGCTTCATGATCGGCTCGCCCCAACCGGTGCAGGAGACGGCTCCGCTTTGATCATCGGCATAGCAGCCGCAGCCGATGAGCGACGAGTCACCCACGCGGCCCGGAGTCTTGTTGATCGTCCCGCCGGTCGAGGTCGCGGCGGCGAGGTGACCGGCGCTGTCGAGGGCTACTGCGCCGACGGTGTCGTGTCCCCCTGCAAACGTCAAATCGCGCTTGCCTTGGGCAGCCGAGGCCTTCGCCGCCGCCAGACGAATTTTCTCCCGCTCAATTACGAGTTCGGAGTTTTCGATCAGCTCCATCCCCAGCCCGGCAACGAACTGCTCGGCCCCTTCGCCGACGAAGTACACATGCGGGCTCTCACTCAGGATGAGTCGCGCCGCGCGGATGGGATTGCGCAGACGTTCCACGCAGCCGACGCCACCGGCACGAAGCGTTGCCCCATCCATGATGAGGGCGTCCATCTGTACCTTGCCGTCGGCGGTCAGAAAGCTGCCGAGCGCGGCATCGAAGGTGTCATCGTCTTCCATGACTACAACAGCCTCTTCGACTGCCTTGAGTGCTGACCCGCCTGAGGAGAGAACGTCCCAGCCCACACGGAGGGCTTTCTGCACGCCGCGACGGTGATCTTCGACCACATCGTCGGGCATTGCCCAAGCTCCGCCGTGAACGACCAGCACGGGATCAACTCGCACTCAGCACCTCGTAAAAATGCAAACTAAAACTAAATAGGTGTATCACGATCACTGGTGTGAAGAACGGAGCGCCGCCCGGATTGCTCTACATATCCTGTGACAAGAATTTAGCCGCCGCAAACGAACACCCGGGCGAGGGCGCCCGGCTCTACGTCAGTCCTGCTCTGTCGTAGGATTATGTTGATGATCACTGCTTTCCTGCTTTGCTTTTCTTTCCTGCCTGGGCAAGTTTCAACGTCGCCAGCACAACCCAGCGCAACACAATCACAGAACGTGGATCCTGGCATTGCAAAAGCGAAGGAACTCCTGGCTCAGATGATCCAGGCGCTCGGCGGCGACGCTTACCTGCACTACACCGACGTGACGCAGGAAGGTAGGACCAACGGCTTTTATCACGGGCAGCCTACCGGCGGCACCGCACCGTTCTGGCGCTTTTACAAGTTTCCCGATAAGGACCGGATGGAGCTTACCAAGCAGCGCGACTGGATCGTGATCCACAACGGCGGCCGCGGCACGGAGACGACTTTCCATGGCACGCGTCCTGAAGATGACGACGCCAACCGCGAATACGTATTGCGCGATCAATACTCGATGGACAACGTGCTGCGAAATTGGCTTCATGCCCCCGGAACGGTGTTGTTCTACGACGGGCAGGGCTTCACGGATAACCACCAGGTTGAGAAAGTTACGGTGGCGAATGCGGCGAATCAGCAGGAGACGTTCTTCATAGATATCTCGAGCCATTTGCCCATTCGCAAGAGCTTCACTGTGCGGGATCCCAAATACAAAGAAAAAGATACCTATTCGGACATCTACTCTGAATACCGGTTGATTCAGGGGATTCGCACGCCAATGGTCATCACGCGCATGAAGAACGACGAAATGGTGTCGCAGCGCTTCTTGAGCAAGGTTTCATATAACGAAGGCCTCAAAGACGATCTCTTCGTGCCACCCACGACCATTCAAGCGAAGAACTCGAAAAAGAAGTAGACGCAGCCGCTTAGCTGGTGAAACCAAACTTCCGTTCATCCGCGAGTTCCCTCTAGATTCCGGTAAACCCGTATGAGGATTCGACTTGCAGAAGGTGTTGGGCGGAAATTCTCTGCGCTTCACTTCGCAACAAAGTGCGTATGAGTGGGTTTTAGCCCTCAGAGTAGAGGGCCCCATGACACACACCAGAGTCTCTGAAGTTCTCACAAACCTAGCTGCTCGCGTTATAAAGAGTAGCCGCTTGCTAGCACTCGCGCTGGTCGCGGCGTTTACATCGGTTGCGATGCAGCCTGCTCAGGCGCAGAGCTCCGATACCTGGAAGAGCATCGCCATTATTGGCGGCTCGACTGCGGCTGGAGCATACATTGGACACAAGATGGCGGGTCGCACCGGAGCGGTGGTCGGCGCCGGAGTTGGAGCTTCGGTCGGCTATTCGATTGATCGTCGGCGTCGGGCGAATGAGTACAACCAGTACGGCGACAATGGCTACTACGGCAACGATCCGTACTACGGCGACGGAGGCTACTACAGCGGACCTGATAGCGGTCCTTATAATGGTCCTTACGATCCGTACGGATATCCTTCCGGATTCCAGGGAAACAACTATTCCGGAAACAACCGTCACGCCAAACGCCACTAACCAACGCCATCACCACGGAGTCCCTTCGGCTCCGTGGTTTAGCTTCTCAAAACTGGCATCCACACCTGCATCGCGGAGGGTTGGCGATTTGCCCAGGCGTAGTAGGGAATCAGAGTCAGTGAAACCGGGCGCGTCTTCTGCGAGCGAGCTTCATATCGGGAATAGAGAGGCTGCGCGGAGGAGTTTTGTTCTACGACTCCGTCGTGATGCAACACAACAATCCCGTCGAGAAGATCTGGTTTATATTCGCTCGTGAATCCAGAGTCGGCCTGTTTGCCTGCTTCGAGAGCCACGTCCGGCAGCGCGGTTCCGGCGGGCTGATCGAGCTGTTCCATGCAATAAACGATAGGACCGCGTTGGACCGCAACCCGTCCACTGTCTTCGGCTATTCGCGAGTTGGCTTGAAGCATTTGCGGCCTCATGTCCAACTGCAATCGAATCGCATCGCCTGACGACCATTGCCGACGAATCGGAAGATAGTGTCCCGGGGTTGCCCCACTGATTTTCTTTCCGTTCACGCTGACATCGGCGCTGTCCGCCCAGCCGGGAATGCGCATGTACAACGTGAATTGCACAGGTTCTGCGGGCGTCAGAGAGATATCGACCACGCCCTGCCAGGGATAATCGGTTTTCTGCGTGAGCTGAATGCCGGTTCCATCCTCCAGGCGCCATTTGAGTTCGGAATTGTCGTATAGATGCACATACAGGCCATCGCTGCTGGTGCTGTAAAAGTATCCCGGAAGCGAGGCGAGTATGCGCTCCAGATTCGGCGGGCAGCAGGTGGTGTCGTACCAGGGATTGCGGATCTTGTCGCCTGTCGACGGATCGAACGCCAGCGGATTGCGATAGCAATAGAGAGTCCCATTCAACGACATTCCCGAATTGATACCGTTATACAGAGCACGTTCGATTACATCCGCAAACTTCGCGTCACCTGTGGCCGAAAGCATGCGCCAGTTCCACATCATGTTGCCGATGGCGGCACAGCTTTCTCCGTAGGCGCGGAAGTTGGGCAGTTCGTAGGCATCGCCGAAGGCCTCGCCCTCTGCCCGCGAGCCTACCCCACCGCTCACATACATTTTGGTGCTCACCATGTCATTCCATAGGGTATTCAGGGTGCGCCAGTAGGAAACGTCGCCGGTCTCCATGTAATAGTCGGTCGCGCCGCAGCAGGCGTACATTGCGCGGACCGCGTGACCCTCAAGCTTGGTGCGCTCGGTAAACGGAGTGCCGCTGAACATGTAAATCGTGCGGCGCTCGGGGAACTCTGCGCGCGAATCGCCTTGCAGGATGTACCCCGCGAGATCCAGCTGGCGCTTGTCGCCGGTGATTCGATAAAGCTCGATTAACGACATCTCAATCTCCGGATGGCCGGAGATGATCGGCTTCTTCGGCGCGGGACCGTAGTTCGGAATCAGGAAATCGTTTACGAAACGAATGCCGGCATCGAGCAGCTTGCGCTCGCCCGTTGCGCGATAGTAGGCGATCGCGCCTTGCAGCAGGTGGCCGATGCAATACAGCTCGTGCCCGGTAGACTGAGTTTGCGGAGTCATTCGCAAGGCTACGCGATCCTGGACGTAGTAGGTGTTGAGATATCCGCTCGGCTCCTGAGCGGCCACGATATCGTCGATGATCTTCTCCGTCGTTTCGCGGAGCTGGGGCAGATCGCCTGATTGCAAAGCAAAGCCAACGGCTTCCGTCCACTTGTACACGTCAGAGTCGGAATACACAGGTCCAGTCTGCGCAGCAGAACTCTTGCCTTCGAGCCGGCGAAAGTTGTTCATCCTTCCATTGGCTTCGAGCAAGTCGTGCATCGAAGGAATACTCTTTGCAACGTTCACTTCCCGCCGCTTCCCCCAGAAGCCATCGTTGACTGTCACTGCCCGAATTGGGACTTGCCGCAGCTTCGCATGGGGAGACTTAGCCAGGTTCTCGATCGCTTGGCTTTTCCAGTCGGAGGCCTGCAACGGCACTTCGATTCCGGACTGCTGCGAATAGGCAGTATTTAGCGGAAATGTACTCGCGCCTGCCAGCGAAGAAGCGGCCGCCACCGAGATTGCGGACGCAAGAAACTGCCTGCGGGAGACGCCATCAGCCATTGAGTTCCTCCAAGCAAACTTGCTGGTTTCGAGCCCAGCAAAGTAGCAAGTAAAAGACGGGACAGATTACACCGCAGGCTGTCGTTCCGAAAATAGGCTGTCCCAGCAGGCTCGTCCTGCACGCCAGATTCTTTAGTCGCGGTTGTGCATCTGGGAACCCACACGAAAGTAATGCTGCGTCTGGCGAGGTTTCAGGCTAAGTTACAGCCTATCTATGCTCACCGTTTTACAGGCCATCGACGTTGCCCTCGGGCTCGCTCTGGTGGTCGTGCTCGGACGCTCCACCGCTGCAGAATTCCGCAAGCTGTGGAAGCACTGATCGAACAGTAACTCCGCAGCTTCCCCGCAATACCGAAACCCTGCCCCGGCAATTGCGTTCAGAGTGACAACGCCAAGCGCAGTCCGTCCTCTACCCGCCTGAAAAGAGCAGGCGGGAGGATTCCGATTCGAGTGCGCAACAAGCCTTTATCTATGGTGATTACCTGCGAGACGTTGATGGTCGATTTCCTTGGAAGCCCTGTATCTTTGGGCGAGCCGAGGACATTCCCAGGGGCCGCCGCCAGCCGCAGGTTTGAAGTAATGGCGACCACGACAACGGTTTGAATCCGACTCGCATTGAAGCTGTCGGACTGCACTACCAGAACCGGACGTCGGAATCCAGGCCCTGACCCTGCAGGCTCTCCAAGTGAGGCCCACCAAATCTCGCCGCGCTGAATCACCAACTCTTTCGATTTCCCCTGATGCTTGCTGATTGCATCGCCGCAAGCGTCTCATCCAAGTGCGAGTTCTCGGTTGCATAGACCTCATCGAGAAGCTCCTGAATGCCTCGCCCCTGCTGACGTTCGATGAGCTGCTCAATGGCAAGCGCATAGAAGCGGCTCCGCGAGATGCCCAAGCGTTTCGAAGTACGCTCCGCAGCTTCGAAAATCGGATCCGGAATCGACACTGCTGTTTTCACAATGGTAAGTATAACTCTGGTTATACCGCTAAGCAACATCAGATCGAATAACCGGAACTTACGCATTGTAGGGTAGTCGCTCGTTCCAACGGGGGTGACTGCAAACATTCGACGCTTGAAATCATCGCAATCACGTGGTGCTCTGGATTACGATGAGGTGAGCGCTGCGTCCAAGATAATAGAGAAACCTTGAACTCTGGTTTCAGTCCAGGAGGAGAGAGTTGTTTATCAGGTTTTCGATTCCCAAATGCTTGAGCCTGTTCTTTTCGCTATTCCTCATCATCGGCACCGCCGCCTTCGCGCAAACGAATCAAAATCCAAATGACACTGATACCGCGCAGGCTCCTGCAAGAGTAAACATCACGCAAGGGCCGACGATCCAGTATGCGGACGACCAATTCGCCGTGATTACCTGGACGACCGATCAGCCGTTTGCGAGCCGCGTGTTCTATGGCAAGGATCCGAGCAATCTGAATCAGATTTCGGAAGATACGAAATCCCTCAGCCTGCGGCATCAGATCAATCTGCGCAATCTGCAGCCGAGCACAACCTACTACTTCCGCATTGACACTGGGCAGGGCACGGCTGCAGTGAATTCCTCGGATGGTGTAGACGGATTCCAGACCACGGCGCTGGGCGCAAATCCAATTCGTAACCAGCAGCCATTCAAGGGCTCGCTGCAGCCAAAACCGAATCCCGCAACTGGACAGACGGCCCAGGCGGCGAATTTCGGAAACATCATCGTGACGCGTGGACCATCGATCCAGTATCTGGATGACACCACTGCCGTGATCTCCTGGACGACGAATGTACCGGCGAGCAACACACTTTATTACGGCACCGATCGCGACAATCTTCTCTACACCGGCGGCGATTTCAAGGACTCAACCGAGCATCGCATTCACCTCTCGAATCTGAAGCCGCGAACGCGTTACTACTTTCAGCTCGACGAACCCTCCTCACAGCCGATTGCCAGCTTCACCACGGTATTTGCCGGCGCGCAGCCGCTCTATGATCAGCATCCGGAGACAATCTCGTCGGGAACGGCGCAAAATTCGGGACCGCAGCTCACCCGGCGCGAGCACTCTGGCCAGAACGAACTTCCAGAAGGAACCGAGATCAGTGCCAGTTTGGAAACAGCGCTGTCGACAAAAACCTCAACTCCCGGCCAGCGCTTCACTGCCGCGGTTACGCAACCGGTCCGCGACTTCAACGACCAGATCGTGATCCCGGTAGGCGCGCGCATCAATGGTCAGGTGACCGAGTCGGAGGAAGGCAAAACGCTGCCTTCCATGCGCGGACGCGGCAAGCTCAATCTCCGCTTCGACAGCGTTGCTCTCCCGAATGGAAGTACGATTCCCATTTCGGCAACACTGCTCTCCGTGAATCAGACGGGAGGCAATGGTTCCGTAAATTCCGAAGGCGAAGTGCAGTCGAATACGAATGCCTCGACAACGGCCAAAGGCGCAGCCGTAGGAGCCGGAATAGGCACAATTGCCGGATTAATCTTCGGCGGTCCGTTCAAAGGGCTTGCGATCGGAGCGATTGCAGGAGGCGGCTACATCCTCGCGACCAAGGGCAAAGACGTTGAACTTCCAGCCGATACAGAGCTGAAAATCCGCCTGGATCAACCAGTTTCGCTGGCGCAACTAACAGGGCGGCGATAACGCATCCGTGAAGGTCACGAAGCCGCTCTTCGTGACCTCTTAGGTTATCCCTCGTGACCTTCGTGTTCGCCTTTCCCGCTCACCCGCAAAGGCGCCGAGTACACCACAAATCGCCGCCCTCGCAAAAATCCGATCATCGTCATTCCGAACTCCCGGGCAATCTGCACGGCAAGGCTCGACGGCGCTGATACTGAGGCCAAAACGGGAATGCCGGCCGCAAGTGCTTTCTGGGAAATTTCAAATCCGCCGCGCCCACTAACCATCAGCACGAAATGGCTCAGCGGGATTCGATCGTTCAGCAGCGCCCATCCGATCACTTTATCGACGGCATTATGGCGGCCAATGTCCTCCCGCAACACCAACATCTGCCCAGCAGCATCGAATGCAGCAGCAGCGTGCAATCCTCCCGTGCGCCCGAAAACTGCTTGTGATTCACGCAACCGTTGTGGCAATGAGCACAGCACATCGGGGTCGATGTGAAACGCCGAATTCACCGGCTTGATACCGCGCACGCGGACCGACTCGATCGTCGCTTTGCCGCAGATGCCGCAACTTGAGGCGGCGAAAAAATTGCGTTGCAGATCGGCCTCAGGACTCCTGCCGCCGGCAATCACGGCAGCTACGGTGTTCGGGTTGGTCGATTCGAGCGCGCTCAGTTCCGCGCGGGTGGAAATAATTGCTTCAGTAAATAGGAAGCCTGCGGTCAGCTCCAGGTCATGGCCCGGGGTGCGCATGGTCACGCTGATGGGAGTATTCCCAATTCGGATTTCAAGCGGTTCTTCTACGGCAAGATAGTCTTGAGCGTGGGAGACGGCCCCGTCCTCCCACTGATCGACCGACGTCAGCGCGATGCTTGGTTTGGATTGCGCCTTCGATTGCGAACGCACACTTCAATCATAGCGAGTGGAGAGACGAATGGCTTCGACGCTGCTCGGGCGGGCTGAAAACCTGTAGCTTAGTGTCCCGCCCTGGCTGCAGCTGAGTGCGAGGAGGCTTGAGACGTAGCTGGCTGGTTGAGCTGCTTGTGCAAGCTGTTTGCCTTGATCCCGCCGACCACGATCATCAGCACACCCAACATCTGCTCGGCTCCGGCGAGGCGCATCATGAAGTTGGTTCCGTATAGAAGGTCCTGGCTGGCGAAGACACCCATCGTGGAACCTACAAGGAAAATAAGACTGCCGCATACGAGTATGGCAATGAATTTGTCGAACTCATCTTGCAGGCGTTCGACCTGAGAGGGAGAAAGCATGACACCTCCTGACGAGGAAGTGCTCACGTCCACCAGGAACTCTCCTCGTGCGCGGAAGTGTGTCACGGAAAAGGGAACTTATGCAAGAAAGTTCGGCGGTACCGTTAGTTGCCGATGCAAAGAACTATTTTGCCGAAACTCTGGTTCGATTCCATGCGCTCGTGAGCGGCGCGGGCATCCCGCAGGTCGAAGCTGCTATCGATTACTGCGCGCAACGTGCCATTGGCAAAGAGTGGAATCACCTCCGAGGCGAAGCGGCGCGTGGCAGCAATTTTTTCCTCCAGAGGTCTGGCACGCAACACGGTGCCGATCAGTTGCGCGCGTTTTCCCAGCGCGATTGACGAATCCAGCTCGATCTTCGCTCCTCCCATGGTGCCGATCAGCATGATGCGTCCGCGATGCGCGAGCGCATGCAGGCTCGCGTTCGTGTAGGCTCCTCCCACTAAATCGAGGACGACATCGAACGCGCCATCGGCAGACCAGGTCTTCGCGTCCTCAGGAGTTGGTGCCGACGAGACCAGGAAGCCTGCTGCAAGACTATACTGCTTCGCCCGCTGCAGCTTATCCGGCGTTCGGGCCGTTCCAAGCGGGATCGCGTTTATGGCTCGCGCGAGTTGAATGGCAGCCAAACCGACGCCGCTGCCAACGGCGTGAATGAGTACGCGATCGCTGGGCCGGACGGCAGCCTGCACCCAGAGCGCATCGTGGGCAGTAATGAAAGCTTCAGGAATCGCCGCCGCCTGCTTAAAGTCAAGCTTCGCGGGGATTCTCATCACGGTACGTTCGTGAACGGCAATGTACTCCGCGTACGCACCGCCGCCGACGAGGCCCATCACGCGGTCTCCCGCATGCCAAAGCTGGACGGCGGAGCCCGTACCCTCGACCTCGCCTGCAAATTCCATTCCGGGAATATCACGAGGTGATCCTGGAGGCGCGGGGTACTTGCCCTTCCGTTGCAGGATGTCGGCACGATTCAAGGCGGAGGCTCGTACCCGAACAAGCACATCAGATGGACCACAGGAGGGTTTCTCTACTGACGTGAGGCGAAGCACCTCGGGACCGCCAGCGTGCTGGATCACTACGGCCATCATGGTTTCCGAGCTGTTCGGCATAGAGAAGATTGGAAGGCTTCGCTTGCGACTGTGGCGACGGCTTCGCGCCAGTTTGCGCGCGGCCTACATGATAAATTGGAGTTGTGGGCGCGTAGCTCAGTTGGTAGAGCAACGCCCTTTTAAGGCGTGGGTCGCAGGTTCGAATCCTGCCGCGCTCACCACCACGTACCTGGCACAAGCAGGTTCTCCAGTAGTTTTGTGTAGAAGTCTTTAAGCAGTTTGGCGCGTCTTTCCCAGGTCCAGGATTACCTGCTGTTCTGCCAGTTTTCCGTCAACATACTTGGCTTGAATCAAGCGTACGTGAGTGCCTCGCTTTTTCGCGACCGCTGAGGCGATATCGAAATCGTGAAATGCGGCAACAAACTGCCAGCGCGACTCGCCCGAGGCCGGCGCCCAAATCTCATATTGTTCCCAACGCTCCATACTTCCGCTTAGATGCAGGTCTCGTCTTTATCGTGCCGCCGCTTCTTTGGTTTGCATGAGAACCCACTCGCCCGCGCGACGAATAAACGTGTCGGTGAACCGCACGCGCGCGCTCTGCATGCGGTTGCCGCCGGTTGGAATTGATTCGACGCGTTCACCGGTGACGGTGGCGCGATCGCCGTTCACTTGAACTCGCAGGTTCTCCGGCTGACCGAACGTTCCGGCGCGGTTCTGATGGATATCATCCAGCAATGCAAACTTGTCTTCGGAATCTCCATTGGCGCTGATGAGCTTGTAGTCATCGGTCAAAATGCGCTGCAGGATGGCCACATCGCGACGGTTGATCGCGTCGGAAATTTCTCCCTCCAGCGTCATGAGCGTTTGCTGGACGTATTGCACCGGCTGCGGAGGCGGACTTTGCGGCGCCTGCGCGCTGTTTTGTGTCCGCTGCTGGTTTGCGGCTGGGACTCTTTGAGGCGGCTGTTGAGCATTACTCTGCTGCTGCTGGGGTGCGGGTGTACCGGCCGGCGGATATGGCTGCTGGGTTCGATTCTGCGGCTGCGATGTTGGCGCCTGTGAGGATGCTTGATCCTGTGCTCCAGGGACTTCTTGTCCATTAAAGATGATGCGCGACTCGGAGCCAAAACGGTGGTAGTTAACGTAATCGACGGTCTCAATCACGTGTACCGATTCGGTACTGAAGTGGAGATAATCGTCTGACTTTGTGTAGGAAGGAAACCAATATTTCCCGTCCACCAGTTCGCGATAAGTAACGAAGCTGGGAAACAGGTTCTCTCCGTTCTTGTTGTAAATGTCAGGCACAGCTTTGCCTGAGCTCTTCACGATCTGATACTGATTCGCGTCCACCCAGATGCGGCCCTCAAAGTAGCGGCGGCCTTCCTCCATGGCTTTAGGGGAAATATCGAAGACGTAGGCATGCGTTCCGCTGGTCGCCTGTTGGCCGCGATATTTGATGTTGTAGTCGGGAATCTCGTCCGTGGTGAGCACAAACGGCATGCGGTTGCGCATATCGTCGATGTCTTCAGGCGTGACGCTGATTCTCTTCAGCGTGTCTCGCGGCTGTGAGACCTGTTTTACGACGCGCTCGCCCTGGTCGTTGAAAGTTACATCGAAGGTGGTGTCGTATTCGCCGTCGGGGAAACCTGTGTCGCTGATGGTTTGCATCCTGACGATCTGGCGATAGGTGTAGTGCTCGCGTGCCTGTTTAAAGACCTGTTCTTGAGCGGCAAAACGACTGATGATGTCACGAACTGTGACCCCCTCGGGCAGCGAAGGGTCGAGCGGGCCATCACCCGCATCCTGCATTTGGCAAAAGCTCGACGCCAGTAGAGCAACGATTGCCAATCCTATCCAGCAGACACGCGAATAGACAGACCGGGAGCTTCTCTGGAAGCTGCTCACACCCGTGCCTCTCGATCTTCTGAATGCCATATCAAAGTAAACACCGGATTTAAGTATTAGATGCCCGGAGGAGTTTCTCCCGATTCTGAGTGGCTGCCGAAAGCTATTTCACCACGGAGGCACGGAGGACACGGAGAAGTTTTGGGTGTAGTCGCGCCGCGCCGAGTCGCTGAAATTGGAGGCCAGAAACACCTCAGGCAAGCTCCTTTAAGAGCAATTGCGAGCCTTTGGGCAGGTAGCCCTTTCGTTGAAACCAGTCCTGCATCGCCGTTCGCAGATCTTCGAGAGGGACGCGAGCGCCGATCTCGATCAAGCCATCGCTGAGCGGAAGGGTGTCGTCGAAGACCGCGTCATTGGTGAAGTTGCGCATGGAGAAGCTGTCGAGCCACTTCAGCGCGCAAGGCTGACGCTGACCATCTGTTTCGTAAGCAACTGCGATTCTGCGAGAAAACACAATAGTTTCTTCGGCGAGTGCGAGGGTATTTGCTTAATCCAGAGCTGAAGCTCGCGTCTCGATCAAGCGGCGAATGCGCGAGACGAATGCGTCGACTTTTGCTTTGCCCTCGTCGCCTTTGCCGCGTACACGAACGCTGACCTCGCCGGCCTCCGCTTCTTTGTCGCCGACCACCAAAAGGAATGGAACCTTTTGCATCGTATGCTCGCGGATCTTGGCGTTCATCTTTTCATTGCGGGCATCCACATGGACGCGTACGCCGGCCGCCTTGAGCTTCTCCGCAACCTGTTCTGCGTAAGCAGCATGACGTTCAGAAATGGGAACCATCACCACCTGCACCGGCGAGAGCCACACAGGGAAGTTGCCGGCATAGTGCTCGATAAGCACGCCGAAGAAGCGCTCGATCGAACCGTATAGAGCGCGATGAACCATCAGCGGCTGCTTGCGCGAGCCGTCCTCAGCGACGTACTCCAGTTTGAAACGCTCGGGAAGCGTGAAGTCGAACTGCACGGTTGAGAGCTGCCATAGGCGTCCGATGGCATCGACCAGCTTCACGTCGATCTTCGGGCCGTAGAACGCAGCTTCGCCAGGAATCGTCTTGTACTTGATCCCGCGACGCTGCATGGCTTTTTCCAGGGACGAAATCGCGCGCTCCCAGTTTTCCTTCGCACCGATGTACTTGCCGGTGTCGTTCGGATCCCAAATCGATAGCTCGACTTCATATTTGTCGAAGCCATATGCATTCAGAACCGCGAGTGCAAAATCGATGCAGCCGACGATCTCGTCTTCAATCTGCTCAGGCGTGCAGAAGATATGCGCGTCGTCTTGGGTAAAACCCCGCACGCGCAGCAGTCCGTGCATGACGCCGGAACGCTCGTAGCGGTAGACAGTCCCGAGTTCTCCGAGGCGCACCGGCAAATCGCGATAGGAGCGCAGCGTGTTCTGGTAAATCAGGATGTGTCCCGGACAGTTCATCGGCTTCAACTGGTACTCGGCATCGTCCAGTTCCATCGGCGTGAACATGTTCTGCGCGTAGTAGCCGGCGTGGCCACTGGTCTTCCAGAGATCGACGCGCATCACGTGCGGAGTGAAAACAAGCGAATATCCCCGCTTCAGATACTCGGCGCGCATCCAGTCTTCCATCTCTTTGCGGATGATTCCGCCTTTGGGATGCCAGAAGATCAGACCTGGGCCGGCGAGTTCCTGAATTGAAAACAGATCGAGCTGCTGACCGATCACACGATGATCGCGCTTCTTCGCCTCTTCAATCGCATTGAGATACTGCTCAAGATCTTTTTTTGAATAGAACGAGGTTCCATAGATGCGCTGAAGCTGTGGATTCTTCTCGTCGTTTAGCCAGTACGCGCCGGCAAGGGTGGTGAGCTTGAATGCCTTGATTCTTCCCGTACTGGGAATGTGCGGACCGCGGCAGAAATCGACGAACTTGCCGTTGCGATAAAAGGAAACCTGGTTCTCGCCCTCAGTATGCTTCTGGATGAAATGAACTTTCATCCAGTCGTTTTCAGCTTCGTATTGCTTGATGGCCTGATCGCGAGGCACGTATTCGCGCACGAACTTCTCGTCGCGCTTTACGACCTCTTCCATCCGCTGCTCGATGCGCTGCAGATCGTCAGCCGAAAAAGGCGTCGGACGATAGAAGTCATAGAAAAAACCCGATTCGGTTGGCGGACCATGTCCCAGTTTGGTCTCCGGGAACAACTCCGTTACCGCAGTTGCTAACAAATGTGCGGAAGAGTGGCGAAAAACTTCGAGCGCCTCGGGATCTTTCTCGGTAAGAATGCGAACTTCGGCATCTTCTTCGATCGGTCGATTCAGATCGACAAGCTTTCCATTCACTTTGGCGACGAGCGCGGCATCTGCCAGGCGCGGCGAGATGGCCTTGGCTACCTCATAGGCCGTAGTACCGCGTGGCGCTTCGCGCGAAGATCCGTCGGGCAGAGTAATTTTGATGGTTTGAGTGGCTTGAGCAACGTCGGACATAGCGTTTCCGGCTGTAATCATTCAGGATAACGCAAAGAAGGCGCGAAGCCACGAGCTCTCACATGCTCGCGGCCAGGCTCCAGCCGGTCTGGAACTTGTTCCCGAGAACCTGGTTCAGATGATGCTTGAGATGCTCCACGTAATCTCCTGCGAGCCAGAGGAGCGTCACGGGCTGACGACCGCCGATGCTGCATTGAACCTGCGCAGAGGATTCCCGAAGCTGCTGCAGGACATGCGCGAGGTATCGGTTGTAGGCTGACCAGAGTTCGATCACCAGCTCCCAGCTTGCGCCGTTTGGATTCTGTAGCGCGATGAGTTTTTCCTGATCGTATCCGGGAAATTCAAGACTTTCTTGCGAAGCGGCACGCACAAATCGCTGATGATTGTTCGACGCAGAATCGATCAAGTGAGCAAGGATCTCCTTCTTGCTCCACTTGTTTGGTGCTGGACGAAACGTTGCATCGGCGTTCCCGATCTCGTGCAACATCGGTTCAGCAATGCGCACAGTTTGAAGTAAGTCCGAGGAAATCGACGCGAAAGTCATCCGAGTAGTATCGCGCATTTGTCGCGATCGGTATGCCACTAGTCCCTGTCCTTTGGTACCGCAGAATTTTGCGTTCTGCTGATGTAAAAATTTCCTCCACACGAGCAGCGATCAACGCAAGTTCCTCATTCTGAGTAGCCGATTGCGGCACGTCAGGTGCTCGACTGCTCTCTGGAGAAACCACTTTGAAATCACACTTTTTAGTCACAGGATCTTTACTGGCCAGCCTGACTCTGATGCCAATTGCGGCGTCGGCTTACGACCATCCGGGCGAGCACAACAGTGGACAACATATTCGCCGAGTTCGCGAGAGTGAACATGATCGTCATCTGCGCGAAGAGCGCGAGCGGCACGCTCGATTCGAACGCGAAGCGCGTTTGCGGCATGAGCGCGAAGAACGCATGCGCCGTGAGCATCACGAAGGCCGCCACGATTTCCGCAGCCATGATCGCGACCACGACCGTCGCGGCTGGGAAAAGGGACAAAAGCGCGGCTGGAAAGGCGGCGCGCTGCCTCCAGGACAGGAAAAGAAAGCTGAGCGCGGACGCTAGTTTTGTATAGCTGCTTAGCCTGTCGCCGAGTAGTTCCTTGCCTTTGGAATGTAAATTTGGCGCCAACAACGAAATCGGGCGGCGTTGCGGTCTTTGTCGGACTTGCGACGCCGCCGATCCTCTTCGTCTCGAGTTGTATTGGCGCCGGAATTGCTGCCAATTCACGCATTTCTCGAAGGCACCTCACAATAAGCAATATGCGATAGGCAGTAGGCTCGAAACGCACGTGCTTCGAATGACAGGTTCGTTCTTGGCAGGATCTTTTCGCCTATTGTCTATTGCTTATTGCCTACCGCCTTCCTTCCAACATCTTCCGCAAGAACACAAGCTGGCCCAGGTGATAGGCGTTGTGATCGGCCACGAGTAACGCCTCTCGCAGCAGAGTCTGACCATCACCGTGGGGAATGCGCGCGTAAAGCTGCTGCTCATCGGCTTCGGCCACAAGCTGCTTCATGGCATCCAAGTCCCGACGAAACGCAGCCACGCTCTTCTTCCATGCTGCATCGCTCGAAGGTGCGGCAGAATCCGGCCAGTAGCCGTCGGGAAACTCCGGCGAGACGTGCTTGTCGTCTCGGCTGAATTCGAGAATGTCCCATTGCGCGATGCGCATGTGCTCCATAAGCTGCCAGATTGTGTGAGGCGCGCCTTTGATCTTCTTGCCGCGCAGCTCAGGCGCGAGTCCGCGAATGGCGCCCTCGAAATCAATGTGTGCGCCTTTGAAGCTGAGCAGGTTAAGTAGGTGCTGTTGCACAGGCGAGTTGTTCATTCCAGTCTCCTCGAACTTGCCGTCATTCCGAAGCCGCCGGTGTGTGGCGGCGAGGAATCCCTACGGACTTCGAAAGCGTGGACCCAAGGGCATTCGGATTGTCGGTCGCTCTCTTGAGGATTTCGCACGAGAAGGGATCATGCAAGTCGATAGGGATTCCTCACCGCAAAAGCGGCGGTTCGGAATGACAGCAAGCATCGGAATGACAGTAAGGCAGGAACGCCGTCGTTGCTTTGGCTCAAGGCGAAGCAGATAATCGAGGCGTCGGGACTGCTCTTTCCGTGAATCTGCCCAATTACATCACGATCAGCCGCATCTTCAGTGTGCCCATATTGTTGTGGCTGCTGACCAGCAACGTCCTTTCCGGCACGCA
>DASTZZ010000064.1 GCA_035764005.1 Terriglobales bacterium | reverse complement strand
TTCACGCAGCTTCCGACGCCGCATGGCGACAATCATGGCCTGTGGATCGATCCGACGAATCCGAAGCGGCTGATCAATTCCAACGACGGCGGAGCCGACATCAGCACCGACGGCGGGCTGCACTGGACCTCGCAGGACAACCAGCCCACCGCGCAGTTCTACCACGTTATCGTCGACGATCAGTTCCCATACCACATCTACGGGGCACAGCAAGACAACACGAGCGTCGGCATTGCGAGTGCGACGAACCATTTTGGGATTGACCGCACCGATTGGGATCCGGTCGGAGGCTGCGAGAGCGGATACATCGCGCCTCAGCCAGGAGATCCGAACATCGTTTATGCCGGCTGTTACGACGGCAGCATTACGGAGTTCAACAAACAGCTCGGCACCGAGCGCGAGATGAACGCCTGGCCGCTGAATCCTATGGGCCATGGCGATGTTGATTTGAAATACCGCTTCCAATGGACTGCGCCGATCGTGATCTCTCCGCACGATCGCAATGTGATCTATCACGGCGCTCAGAAGGTCTTGATGACACGCGATCGCGGATACCACTGGCAGGAGATCAGTCCCGACCTCACCCGCAACAATCCGCAGACCGAGCAATCATCCGGAGGGCCGATCACACAGGACAATACCAGCGCTGAGTATTACGCGACCGTCTTCACCATTGCCGAGTCGCCGGTTCAAGCAGGCGCGATCTGGGCCGGAAGCGACGACGGCCTGGTACACGTGACCACCGATGGCGGCAAGAATTGGGCGGACGTCACCCCGAAGGATTTGCCCGACGGCGGCAATGGACCAATCTTTCACTACGCGCGCATCAGCCTTATCGAAGCTGGTCATTTTAATGCTGGAACAGCGTACGTCGCGGTGGATCGTCATGAGAGTGACGACTGGGCTCCGTACGCCTACAAGACCACCGATTTCGGCAAAAGCTGGAAGCGCGTGAACGGTGATCTCCCTGCAGGCGCCGTGGTGCGTGCGGTTCGCGAGGATCCGAAACGCGAAGGTCTGCTCTATGTGGCCACGGAAATTGGCGTGTACGTTTCCTTTGATGACGGAGCACACTGGCGCTCGCTGCAGCGCAATCTGCCAATGAGTTCCATGCGTGATCTTGCCGTCACCGATACTGACTTAGTCGTCGCAACGCATGGACGCGCATTCTGGGTGATGGACGACATTACTCCGTTGCGCGAGTATCAGCCGTCGCAAGCCAACGCTGACGTAACTCTCTACAAGCCTTCCACCGCTTATCGCTTCTTCGGGGGAGGATTCGGCGGAGGCGGTCGCGGCGCCGCAGTTGGGCAGAATCCGCCGAACGGCGCAATCATCTACTACTCGCTAAAAACCGCTCTGAATCCTTCTAAGCCCGGTGAAGCTGCTGAAGGCGCTGGCTCGGCCAGCGCACAGCAACCTCCAACCGCCACTCAGGAGGCTGCAGTCGGAAGGGAGCCTGGCACTCCGAAGACCAACGCTCCTACAGGTGCAAAGACCGAAGCCCAGAAGCAGGAGATCACGCGCCAAGTGGCGGCGGAAAAGCCAAAAGAGGAACACGTAACCCTCGAAATTCTCGACGGGTCGGGCAAAGTGATTCGCACCTATCCGCCAAAGCAGCCTACGGTGACCGAATCGCAGAACGAAGAAGCGGGTGAGGGATTTATGCGTCAGGCGCAGCCGAATCCTACCGGAAACGCCGGCCTGAATCGCTTCGTCTGGAATCTTCGCTATGAGGATTCCACGAAAGTTCCCGGCGCAATTCTCTGGGGAGGAAGTAACAGTGGTCCGGTCGCGGTGCCGGGCAATTATCAGGTACGCCTGACAGTACGCGGCAAGTCCTACACCCAGCCGCTCGAGATCAAGGGAGATCCGCGTATCAAAGTGGAACAAGCCGATCTGCAGAAGCAATTCGATCTGCTTCTCCAGATTCACGATGAGGTGAGCAAAGTCGATGAAGCTATCAACCAGATGAACAGCGTGAAGAAGCAAATCGACGATCTCGACAAGCGCCTGCCAAAAGATGATCACGGAAAAGCGGTGCGCGATGCGGCGAAAGCTCTCACGCAGAAGATCGATCCGATCCAGGACGCGCTGATCCAAACCAAAGCCAAGAGCAGCCAGGATGTGCTGAACTATCCGATTCGCCTCAACAATGAGCTGGTCGCGCTGGCAGGTTCAGTCTCATCAGCCGATGCGGCTCCAACGCAGCAGTCCTACGATGTCTTCAACCTGCTCAAGCAACGCAGCGATCAGCAAGTTGCGAAATGGGACGAGTTGGTTAAGTCTGACCTCGCCAACTTCAATCAGCTGGTCCGGCAGCAGGAAGTTCCGGCGATTATCCTCGAAAATCCGAGCACCAATTCGGCACCAACTCCTTCCAGTGGGGGCGAGGAGAACGATGTCGAAAAATAATTGAAACCTTTGGGATGATTTCGGAGTATTTATTTGCCAGAGGGAGCGCCCGCGCCATGAAATCCCCCAGATGGCTTCTCGCATTGGCTTTGCTGACCTCCTGCGGAACTGTGCTCCACGCAGCGAAGATTGACCCGCAGGAGATCAGCAACGGAATTTTCCACCTCAAACCTCAGCACCCCATCGAGGAACTGCGCGCGGTAGCTCTGCGCGCTACGCCTCCTCCAGAAGCGGGACCGTTCAGGAATCCCGACCTTGTGGAGCTGGTGAAGCTTGATCCTACGATCAAGCTCGATATCCGTTACGCGACCAAAGACAACTTCCTGAGCACGCCAATGTATTCGCAGGCGCGCGCGTTTCTGCAGCGCCCGGCAGCCGAGGCACTGGCGCGAGCCAACCAGAAGCTGCACGCGGAAGGTTATGGAGTCGTAATTCACGACGCCTATCGTCCGTGGTATGTGACCAAGATGTTCTGGGACGCGACGCCGGACGACAAGAAGATCTTCGTCGCCGATCCCGCGACCGGCTCAAAACACAATCGCGGCTGTGCCGTCGATCTGAGCATCTACGATCTGAAGACTGGGCATGAAGTCTCGATGCCTAGCGTCTACGACGAGATGACGCAGCGCGCCTTTGCCGACTACCCCGGCGGCACACCGCAAGAGCGCCAGCATCGAGCGATTCTGCGCCGCGCCATGGAGTCCGAAGGCTTCCTCGTCTACCCCAACGAGTGGTGGCACTTCGACTATAAGGACTGGAAGCAGTATCCGATCATGAATGTGCGCTTCGAAGATCTGGGCGGCGGGGCCTCTTCCGCGCACGCCACTAGAGCGCAGAGAACCGTGCAGTAGTCACACCCTTCTGCAGCTCTCAAATGCAAAGCTAGGGCCACAAAAGGGCTGTTACGCGCGCCTCGATATACTTGTCTGAGCTTTGTAATCGCCTTGTGACGGGAGCCTCTCCTTTGACGATTCCGGAACGCATTACGCAGGACATCACTGCGGCAATGAAAGCGCGCGAAGAACACCGGCTTAGTACACTTCGGATGGTAAAAGCGGCGCTCAAAAACAAAGAAATCTATAAACGCGCGGCATTGGACGATCAGGAAGCCATGGCTGTCCTGAATACGCTCATCAAGCAGCGCAAGGATTCGATCGAGCAGTTCACCAAGGGCGGACGGAAGGAATTGGCCGATAAGGAAGCCGCCGAGATCGGCATTATCGAAGGCTATTTACCCAAAGCTGCCGGACAAGAGGAGATCGCGTCTGTTGTGCGGGCAACAATTTCCGAAATGGGCTCGCCGACGATGAAAGACATGGGCACGGTGATGAAGAATGCCATGTCGAAATTCGCAGCTCAAGGCACTCGCGTGGACGGCAAACTTGTAAGTGAAACCGTAAAGAAGTTGCTCAGCGGCGCCTAACTAACGTGCCTCTCAGGGCCACGGGCTCGATGTGACAGCACTTTCCAGTGGCTACCATCTATACCATTGGGCATTCAACCAGAGAATTGCCCGAGCTTGTATCAGCGCTGAAAGCGCATGGAATAAAAACACTGGTCGACATCCGCGCTTTTCCCATGTCGCGCCGGTTGCCGCATTTCAATCGCGACTCACTGGAGAAAGCACTTCCCGAATCAGAAATCCGTTATATCTGGATGCCCGCGTTGGGCGGCAGGCGGAAGAAACAAAGAAAGGATTCCCCAAACACCGGATTGCGAAATGATTCATTTCGCAACTATGCGGACTACATGCTTACCGCAGAGTTCCAGAGCGGAATCGAGGAGCTAGTGCAACTCGCAGAAAGTGGTCCCACCGCAATCATGTGCGCCGAACGCGTGTACTTTCGTTGTCATCGCATGCTCGTCTCCGACTATCTCAAAGCGCATGGTCACGAAATTCTGCACATCGATAACGAGAAGCCGGCGCGTCCGCATAAGTTGACCGACGAAGCGCGATTGGTCGATGGAAAGTTAATCTATGCCGAGGCGAAGCTGTTTTGACCGGCGTGCAGCCGGCCTTCGTCAGCACTCGATAATATTAAGAGCCAGGCCACCTAAGGACGTCTCTTTGTACCTCGATTGCATGTCCTGCCCCGTGCGGTACATGGTTTCGATCACTTGATCCAATGAAACCTTGTGCTCGCCGGTTTCGCTCATGGACATGCGCGCGGCATTGATGGCCTTCACAGATCCCATGGCATTGCGTTCGATGCAGGGGATCTGCACGAGTCCTCCGATGGGGTCGCAGGTCATCCCGAGGTTGTGCTCCATTCCGATCTCGGCAGCGTACTCCACCTGACGATTTGTCCCGCCGAGGGCGGCAACCAGGCCGCCTGCGGCTATGGAGCATGCGACACCGACCTCACCCTGGCAGCCAACTTCCGCGCCCGAAATGGAAGCATTTTCTTTGTACAGAATGCCGATGGCTCCGGCGGTGAGCAGATA